>NZ_JAVSCF010000121.1:0-19029 GCF_031932565.1 Streptomyces sp. B1866 | reverse complement strand
CCGGGTGCGCGCCGGGCGCCCGCGCGGTGCGCCGCGCGGCACCCGCCCCCGGCCGCGCCCGGACCGCCTTGGGCTCGCGTTTTCGCGGCGCGCACCCGCGCGCGAGCGCTCCGCAGCGGGCGGCGTACCAGTCGTGACCGAATCTCCCCCAGGATGTGACCTATGTCCCGGGGGAGCCCTGTTTTCTCAGGTCAGAGCCGGTATGGGGCGCACGCACCGACCCTGCCGCCCGTCCGATTATTCACGTTGGTCACATTTTCCCCTGACAAGGGGGGAGACGGGAGCGGCAAAGCTGAGGTAGGAATTCTGTGGATTCACCTGAAACCGGGAGTACCTCAGTGAGCGCCTCCAAACTTGCCTTGTTCCTGGCCGCGGGCACCGCAGCGGCCGTAGGTACCGCCGCCCTGCGCACCGCGTGGGGGCTGCGCCACGAGATCGCCGGCCTGCGCTCGGAGCTGGCGGACGCGGCGCAGACCGCCGACGCCGCCACGTCCGCGGCCCACGGCTGCGCGGACGGCCGGGCGGAGTCCCTGCCCGCGCCCCGCGCGGGCGCCGCCCCGGCCGCCGAGGCGCGCGGCGGCGAGCCCCGCACCGGAGAGACGCGCAGCGGCGAGGGACGGGTCACCGAGGTGCGGATCGCCGAGATACGCGCCGCCGTCGCCGACGCGCTCGCCGAGGAGCGCGAGCGGGAGCTGGCCGAGGCGCGCGCGTTCTGGGCCGCGCAGGAGGCGCGGGACGCCACGGGTGCCTCCGCCGCCTCCGACGCCCACTCGCTGCTCGGCGGCCTGCCCGCGCCCGGCGAGGACACCCCGCTGGACGTCCCCTTCGAGGGCCTGCCGTACGTGCCCTGCCAGCCCGACCTCGGCGGCGTGGAGCCGGCCCTGGGCACGAGCCCGGCCACGGCGGCCGGAGACGCCGTCCGCGAGGCGGGCCGGGAGTCCGCGACCGCGCACGAGGCGGTGCGGGACGCGGTGGACGCGCGCGAGTCGGCCGAGGCCCGCCAGCCGACCGACTCGCCCGCGCCCGGCGCCTCCCCCGCCCACGCCCGCGCCGCCGATCCGGACGCCCGCGCGGAGTCCGAGACCCGCCCCGAGCCCGACCCGGCCCTGGCCGCCGACGCCGAGGCCACCGACGCGGCCGCGCTCGCCGCCGCCCGCCGCCGCCACCCCTCGCACCCGGACTTCCACCCCGCCCCGGCCGTCGCCGACCAGGAGCGCACGGTGACCCGGCTGACCCGGCTGGCCGACGCGCGCACGCCGCTCACCGACGTCCGCCCCGGCCCGCTGGGCACCCTCGACGTCTACGTCTTCTCCGACGGCACCACGGTCTGCATGACCCCCGGCCACCAGGAGACCGCCGACCGCCTCGCCGCCGCGCTGCGCACGGGCACCGCGCCGGTGGTGCTGCTGGGCGGGTCCGGTGTCTCCGGCGGCTTCGCGCTCACCTTCGGCTGCGGCGACGAGAGCGTGTACGTGCTGGCGGACCGGGTCATCGCCTCGCTGTAACCGCGGGGCGTCCCGCGGCCGGAGCCGCGGAGTCAGGACACGTCGGCCACCGGAAGCCGGTGGCCGCACGCCCCCGAGCCACCCGCGCCGAACCGGGCGCCCGCCCACGACCGCCGGGCGCCCCCACCGCGCGGACGCCGGCGCGGCCGAGCACCCCGAAGCCGCGTACGCCGCGACACGCGACCCCGCCGTCACACGGGCACCGGCCCGCCGTCACGCCTGGCACCGGCCCGCCGTCACACCCCGCACCGGGCGGCCGCCTCCGCCACCAGCCGCACCGCCTCCGCGACGCCGCCGCCCCCGGCCGCTCCCCCGCCGCCACCCGGCGCCCGCTGGAGCGCGTACGCCAGGTCGTGCCCGGCCACCGCCACCTGGTCCGCGACCGTGAACTCCGCTACTTCCGGCATCACCCGCGGCGGCCGGCCCGGTTCCTCCAGCCGCTGGGCCCGTACCGCCAACTCCCTCGCCAGCGCCAGCCCCTCGGCCGCCGGGCCGCGCCGCATCCGGTGCAGGGGCATCGAGCGCAGCCGGTCGACGAGCCGGTCAACGGCCACGAACAGCGGAGTCACGTCATCCATATGGGTTCCATATCGGTCATTTACGGAGCGTAGGCGTTAGCGCACGAGTGTTGCCAACAGGCGAACACTCAGGCACGGTGAGCTGAAGGACCACACCTGGGCCGCAGGAGCGGCCCGGCAACGGACGCGTCCGGAGGCGCCGATGTCCCAAGTCTTCTCCGCAGAGATCCACCGGAACATGCTCGCCCGCATCCCCCAGTGCACCGGCCGCGACATCGCCGACTGGCTGCGCACCGTCGACGAGGGGCCCGCCCTCTTCCGCTTCGAGGAGAAGGTGAGCTGGCTGCGCGGGGAACACAAGCTCGCGTACGGCCACGCGAAAGCGATCATCCACGAGCACGACTTGAGGCGGGCCGCCCGCAAGCTGCTCTGACCCGGCCCCCGGCGGCCGGGCGGCCGCCTCCCGGCACGGGCGCGCACCCGCCGAACGGGACACCCGACGAACACCATCCGCACGACCGCACCACGACCACGCCACGCCGTCGCGTGACACGGCGAAGGGCCCGTGGAGGCGATCACCGCCTCCACGGGCCCTTTCCGTGCCTCCGGCCTCGGGCGTTCGTCACGCGCGCGCCGCGACCGGCGCCCAGGCCGCCGGGTCCGGCCGGCGCCGCGCCGACCGGACCCGCCGCCGACAGCCCGGCGGCCTTACGTACCTCAGTCCCTGAAGATGGCGATCAGCCGCAGCAGCTCCAGGTAGATCCACACCAGCGAGAGGGTCAGGCCGAACGCGGCCAGCCACGACTCCTGGCGCGGGGCGCCGTACCGCACGCCGTCCTCGATCTGCTTGAAGTCCATCGCCAGGAACGCGGCGCCGAGCAGGACGCCGACGATGCCGACCACGATGCCCAGGCCGCCGCTGCGGAAGCCGAGCCCGTCGCCGCCGCCGAACGCGGCGAACAGCAGGTTGACCACCATCAGCAGCAGGAAGCCGAGCGCGGCCGCGATCACGAAGCGCTGGAAGCGCGCGTTGACCCGGATCAGCCGGGTCCTGTACGCGATGAGGACGCCGACGCTGACGGCCATCGTGCCGAGCACCGCCTGCATCGGGGCGCCGGACCAGCGGTCGTTGTACGCCTGGCTGATGACGCCGAGGAACAGGCCCTCGAAGGCCGCGTACGCCAGGATCAGCGCCGGGGACGCCGTGCGCTTGAACGACTGGACGAAGCCGAGCACCATCGCCACCAGCCCGGCCGCGAAGCCGAGCCCCACCGGCAGGTCGGCGACCCACGCGGCCACCGCCGCGACGATCACCGTGCCGAGGGTGATGCCGGTGCGCATGACGACGTCGTCCATCGTCATGCGGTCGGTGCGCAGCGCACCCGCCGGGGGCGCGCCGTACATCTGCTGGAGCTGCTCGGGCGTCAGGTTGTGGTCACCGAGCGCGTAGGGGTTCGTGGGCGCCTGCTGGGCGTACGGGTTGCCGCCCGCGTGCGGGTTACCCTGAGCGGCGGCGGGACCCCCGGCCTGCGGCGCCGCGCCGAAGCCCGCGTAGCCGCCGTCGCGGCTGAACCCCCGTCGCGAGAAGACCGGGTTGCTGCTCCTCATCTCACTCCTCCATGGCCGCACTGCGCGACCTTGCGTCAAGGGTAATCGGTAGGCAAAAGAAGCACCCTCGTGCCCGAGGAGGATCTTTTCACGCATACGAGGCATGCGCGAGGCCGATCCGCCCCTGCCGGGTGGCCCCTGCCCGGTCTTTACGGTGCCCATACGCCCCCGGCCACGCGGGCCGTTCCGGCTGGCGGCCGGGCGCTCGGGCTGACCTGGCGTCAGCCTTGCCGGGCGGGGGTCCGCACCCGCGGGGTCGGGGGCCTTTGGGCGCCCCGGGCCGCGGCGGCCCGCCCTGGCCTGGTCTCCGGACGGCCCGGGTCCGGCCCAGGGCCGTGCCCACGGGTCTCACGACGTGCACGTACCTGTGCATTCGGTGCCGCGCCGACTGTGCTATGCGCCCACCCACGCGGCGAAGTCGGCCAGCTCGCCGCTCATACGCCCCCGGCCGACCCCCTTCAGGGCGATGACCGACTCGCGCGTCGTGGGGTGGTACCTCGTCTGCTGGGGCGCGATCCGGCGAGCGCGCTGAAGCGACGCGAGCGCTTCCGTGGGGTTGCCCGCCCACGTGTGGGCGCGGCCCACGTCCATCCAGTGGTGCGCGGCGCGCGCCCGGTCGTAGCCCTGGGGCAGCCGCACCTCGCGGGCCAGCTCGATCGCCTGTCCGTACTCGTCCAGCTCCGAGGCGATGGCGACGGCGTGCACCCCTACGTTCACCGGGCCCCACGCCACGCCGTAGTCGCTCAGCTCGCCCGTCTCCCGGGCGAGCCGCCGCGCCGCGTCGAGCCGGGCGTCGGCGTGATCGGCGTCCTGCGCCCTGCCCGCGAGCACGGCGGCACGCAGGAGCAGGACACCGGTCATGGCCTGGAGCCCCCCGGGCCGCCGCGCGTTCTGGCCGTCGAGGTCGCGCAGAGCCTGGTCGACCACCCGCAGCCCGACCTCGTACCGGCCGGAGGCCATCACGGTCTGCGCCCGCAGGTAGGCGTGCATGGCCGGCAGCCCGGGCTCGTCGGCGACGGGGGCCGCCGCCGCGACCCGGTCGAGCGCCACGATCGCCAGGTCGTGGTACCCGAGCCCCCACGCGAGGGTGAACACGCAGCGGAACGCCCACGCCAGGCACTCGTGGGCCTGCCGCCGCTCCTCCCCGCTCGTGACGTGCACCGCGTGTACGCACTCGTCGATCAGCGCCGGCAGGTCCCGGGCCATGTCCATGAGGTCGGCGTTGCGGCGCTGGACGAGAAGGCGTCCGATGTCCTCGCGGATGAGGGGGACCGGGCGCGGCGGTGTCTCCCAGTCGTGCGGGATGTCCCAGTTCTCCATGCCGACCCGGATGGGCTGGACGAGGGCGTCCATGCGGTCGCGGCGCAACTCGTCGGCGTACGGCTGGCCGAGGAGGTCGGCGGGGGTGACGGCGAGCGCGCGGGCGCAGGCGGCCACCAGTGCGGGGGAGGCTGGTTTCTGGCCGCACTCGACCTTGGAGATCAGGCTGTGGGAGACGTGCGCGCGCAGGGCCAGGCCGTGCTGGGTGAGGCCGCGTTCCTTCCGGTGCCGCTTGATGCGGGCGCCCGTGTGCTCGTCGGCAGAGTGCGCCATGCCCAACTCCCGTTCCGATCCGGACAACTCAGCCGGACGACTCAGAACGGTACTCCTGGTCGGCCGGGCGGCGGCCGCGGTCAGTCAGGGATAACCCGATAGTGGGCGTCGCACGGCCACGGCCGTGCGATTTGCGCCAGTTTGCGAAGAGTGGGGTCGGCGCGCTTCGGGCCAGGCCCAGGCCCGGCCGGCATGAACCGGATCCGTTCGTCCCCGGTCGGGCGGAGGTCGTCCCGGACCTCCGCCCGCCCGTGGACCCTCGTACACCCCCGCGTGCGTTACCGTGGGTAGCCTGGTACGGTCCGCACGGCTGGCGTTCTGCCGCGCCCCCGCGCCCCTGGACAGTCAGCCCGCCGAGGCCCGAGGGGCCGGCGGTGGCGTCCATGGGGGTGCCCGGAACCGGACTTGAACCGGTACGCCCGCGAAGGGCAGCGAGGTTTAAGCTCTCCGTGTCTGCATTCCACCATCCGGGCAGCGGCTCCCTGGGTCGTACGAGGTGCGTACGTACGGCCCTCCCCATAGGAGAGCAGAACGAGCCTAGCCGGGGGCGGACCCCCGAACAGCCGAGCGATGGCCCGAGGTTGTCTTATTTTATTGGCAACTGAGGGTCCATCAGCAAGTGCTCCGTGCGACGACACGTGCCGTACGTGCGGTACGCCCACCGGAGTCCCCCCGGGGCCCCTCGGCCCCCCGGGGCGGGAATGACGCAATCTCATCGTCCATTGGGCGCGTCACTGTCATACCCAAGGAGGACACCGGTCCCACTTCCCTACGCCTGGGGTCCCGGTCGAGAACCGGAGCCGGGTCTGATCCGGGGGCCCGGATCCACCGGGACCATAGGAGGCGTTCTCAAGCGGCGGGCCTCCCAGGGGGGTCGGGCCGCCCGAGTTCCCGACGGCAAGCCAAGCCCAGCGCCTCACGACAGGAGCCCCGTACCGTGACGTCCACTCCCTCCGGCCCCCGGACCGCCGTCCGCCCCTCCGTGGCAGCGGCACGCGCCACCGGCCTCACCAAGGTCTACGGCGAGGGCGAGACCAAGGTGGTCGCCCTGAACGGCGTCTCCGTCGAGTTCCGGCAGGCCGAGTTCACCGCGATCATGGGCCCGTCCGGATCCGGCAAGTCCACCCTCATGCACTGCATGGCCGGGCTGGACACCGTCTCCGGCGGCTCGGCCCGCATCGGCGACACCGAGCTGACCTCGCTGAAGGACAAGAAGCTCACCCAGCTGCGCCGCGACAAGATCGGGTTCATCTTCCAGGCGTTCAACCTGCTGCCCACGCTCAACGCGCTGGAGAACATCACGCTGCCCATGGACATCGCGGGCCGCAAGCCTGACAAGGCCTGGGTGGACCTGGTGGTGGAGACCGTCGGCCTGTCCGGGCGGCTGAAGCACCGGCCCGCGCAGCTGTCCGGCGGCCAGCAGCAGCGCGTGGCCGTGGCCCGCGCGCTGGCCAGCAAGCCGGAGATCATCTTCGCCGACGAGCCGACCGGCAACCTGGACTCGCGCTCCGGCGCCGAGGTCCTGGGCTTCCTGCGCAACTCCGTGCGCGAGCTGAGCCAGACCGTGGTCATGGTCACCCACGACCCCGTCGCCGCCTCCTATGCCGACCGCGTGATCTTCCTCGCCGACGGCACCATCGTGGACGAGCTTCACAACCCGTCCGCCGAGGCGGTCCTGGACCGTATGAAGCGCTTCGACGCCAAGGGCCGTACGAGCTGACCGCCGGAACTTTCGGACGTACGCGCCGCACGCGTCTCACCCCAGCCCCCTGCCGGGCCCCAGCCCCGCCGGCCCCACCGGGCGCGGCGCCGGGCCGCGGGCCCGCACGCCTCCGCTACCAGGACTGACCTGAAACCATGTTCCGTACCGCCTTGCGCAACGTGCTCGCGCACAAGGCCCGGCTGCTGATGACCGTGCTCGCCGTCCTGCTCGGCGTGGCCTTCGTCTCCGGCACCCTGGTCTTCACCAACACGATCTCGGACGCCTACCAGAAGAGTTCGGAAAAGGGCCTGTCCAACGTCGACGTGGCCATACAGCCCGACGACGACGATGACCCCGCCGCGCCCGGCGACGCCCCCCGGCTGAGCCAGCAGCTGCTGGACCGGGCCGCGGCGCTGCCCGGCGCCGCGTCCGCCACCGGCACCGTCACCGGTTACACCGCCATCGCCGAGAAGGACGGCGACCTGCTCGGCAACGGGTTCGAGAACAACGGCTCGAACTACTTCCCGGGCAAGGACGGAAAAGACGACCGCTACGACCTGACCTCCGGCCGGGCGCCGCGGCGCGAGGGCGAGGTGGCGCTGGACGCCAAGAGCGCCGACCGCGGCGACTACCAGGTCGGCGACTCGGTGCGGCTGTCCGTGGACGGCCCCGTGCGCACCGAGAAGCTGGTCGGCGTCTTCACCACCGACGACGGCAACGTGGCCGCCGGCGGCACGCTGGCGCTGTTCGACACCGGCACCGCGCAGCGGCTGTTCGCCAAGCCCGGCCAGTACGACCAGATCGACCTGAAGGCCGCCGCCGGCACCTCGCAGGCCGCCCTGAAGTCGGCCGTGGACACGATCCTGCCCGCCCGCGCGGAGGCCGAGACCGGGCAGAAGCTCGCCGACGACCAGGCCCAGGAGATCAAGGACGGCACCAGCGGCATGCGCACCGGCATGCTGATCTTCGCGGGTATCGCGCTGTTCGTCGGCGTGTTCATCATCGCCAACACCTTCACCATGCTGGTCGCCCAGCGCACCAAGGAGCTGGCCCTGCTGCGCGCGGTCGGCGCGAGCCGCCGCCAGGTGACCCGGTCGGTGCTCATCGAGGCCACCGTCGTCGGCGCGGTCGCCGCCGTGACCGGTCTGCTGGCGGGCATCGGCATCGGCGCGGGCCTGCGCTCGCTGCTGAACGCCACCGGCGCCACCGTGCCCGACGGCCCGCTCGTCGTCTCCCCGAAAACCGTGCTGGCCTCCCTGCTGGTCGGCGTCGTGGTGACCGTGCTGGCCGCCTGGCTGCCGGGCCGCCGCGCCGCGAAGATCCCGCCGGTGGCGGCGATGAACGCGCTGCACGCCGCGCCCACCACCCGGGGCCTGGTGGTCCGCAACACCCTCGGCTCGATCCTGACGGGGGCCGGCGCCCTGCTGGTCATCGCGGGCACCGGCATGGAGGACGGCAAGACCGCGATGGGCTTCGGCGCGGGCGTGCTGGTGATCGGCGTGTTCGTGCTCACCCCGCTGCTGTCCCGGCCGCTGATCGCCGCCGCCGGGCCGCTGCTGCGCGGGTTCGGCATCTCCGGCAAGCTGGCCCGGCAGAACGCGGTGCGCAACCCGCGCCGTACCGCCGCCACCGCCTCCGCGCTGATGATCGGCCTCACGCTGATCACCGGCATGACGGTGATCGCCGGCAGCCTCCAGAAGGCCATCGACCGGATGGCGACCGACTCGCTGAAGTCCGACTACGTGGTCAGCATGGGCGGTTTCGACGGCACGCGCGACCTGTCCACCGACGTGGACAAGACGCTGTCCGCGCAGCCGGAGGTCACCGCCACCAGCGCGCTGCGCATGTCCCCGGCGCGGGTCGCGGGCGCCAAGGAGACGCTGACCGGCGTCAACCCGAGCACCATCGGCGACCTGGTCAACCTGGACTTCACCGCGGGCTCCTTCCGCGACCTGCGCGGCGACGGCGTGATCCTGGACGACGACACGGCCGACGACCACGCGTGGCGGGTCGGGTCGACGCTGTCGGTCACCTACGAGGACGGCAGCAAGGGCCGGCTGCGGGTCGCCGGGATCTACGACGGCAACGAGCTGATGCGCGGCGTCATGATCGACAACGCCACCCTCAGCCCGCACATGATCACCGTGGACGACTCGCAGCTGCTGGTGAAGACCAAGGGCGGCGCGACCGACGCCACCAAGGACAAGCTGGAGAAGGCGCTGGGCGACAACCCGGCGATCAAGGTCCAGGACAAGCAGGACGTGTCCGACGACATCGCCAGCTTCTTCACCCTGATGCTGAACATGCTCTACGGGCTGCTCGGCATGGCCGTGATCGTCGCCGTCCTGGGCGTCATCAACACCCTGGCGATGTCGGTCTTCGAGCGCTCCCAGGAGATCGGCATGCTGCGGGCGATCGGCCTGGACCGGCGCGGCATCAAGCGGATGGTGCGGCTTGAGTCGCTGGTGATCTCGGTCTTCGGCGGCGTGCTGGGCCTGGCCCTCGGCGCCTTCTTCGGCTGGGCGGCCGGCCGCCTGATCGGCGACGCGCTGCCGGAGTACGAGATAGTCATGCCGTGGGGCCGGATGCTGGTGTTCCTGCTGCTGGCCGCCCTGGTCGGCGTGCTGGCCGCGGTGTGGCCGGCCCGCCGCGCGGCCAAGCTGAACATGCTGTCGGCCATCAAGGCGGAGTGACCGCCTTCGGATCAGCCCGAAGCCGCCGCCCGTCCTCCTCTTCCGGAGGGCGGGCGGCGGCCCGTTTCCCCGGCGGCCCGTTCCCGTGTTGGCCTGTTTCCGCCTCGGTCCGTTCCCGCCGCGGTCCGTCGCCGTGTTGGCGCGTTTCCGTCCTGGTACGGGCCTTACGCGCGCCAGTCGCGGGTGCGCAGCGGCAGCCCCGACTCCCCGGACCGCGGTGTGCGGACGGCCAGGACCTGGTTGACGCCGATCCGGTTGCGCTCGAAGGACAGCGCGGAGGCGGCCATGTACAGCCGCCACACGCGGGCCCGGCCCGGCGAGGTCAGCCGCACCGCCTCGTCCCAGTGCCGCTCCAGGTTGGCCACCCAGCGGCGCAGCGTCAGCCCGTAGTGCTCGCGGATGGACTCCACGTCGCGCACCTCGAAACCGGCGTCCTCCAGCTGCGCGACGGTCCGGCCGACCGGGGCCAGCTCGCCGTCGGGGAAGACGTACCGGTCGATGAACTCATCGACGTGGTACGCCTCTTCACGGGGCGCCGGGCGGCGGGCGATCTGGTGGTTCAGCAGCCGCCCGCCGGGCGCCAGCAGCGCGTGCAGCACCGCGGCGTACTCCGCGTACCGCGCGGCGCCCACGTGCTCGGCCATACCGATCGAGGAGATCGCGTCGTAGGGCCCGTCGGCGGTCTCCCGGTAGTCCTGCACGCGGATCTCCACCCGGTCGGTGAGCCCGGCGTCGGCGACCCGCTTACGCGCGTAGGCGGCCTGCTCCTCGGACAGCGTGATGCCGGTGGCCCGGACGCCGTACCCGGTGGCCGCGTGCAGCACCATCGAGCCCCAGCCGCAGCCGACGTCCAGCAGCCGCCGGCCGGGCCGCAGCGCCAGCTTGCGGCAGACCAGGTCGAGCTTGGCGCGCTGGGCGTCCTCCAGGGTGCCGTGCGGGCCGTCCCAGTACGCGCACGAGTAGACCATCGACGGGCCGAGCACCAGTTCGTAGAAGTCGTTGCCCACGTCGTAGTGGTGGCTGATGGCCTGCCTGTCGCGGCGGAGGGTGTGCAGCGGGCCGCGCCGCCGCCGGACCTCCTCGCGGGGCGGGGCGGGCGGCAGGCCGAGGCCGCCGAGCCCGGCGAACCGGCGCAGCGCGGCGCGGGTGCGCGGGTCGCGCAGGGCGCGCGCCGCTTCGCGGGCGGCGGTGATCCGGGACGGCCGGGCGGTGGACTCCCCGCGCTCCCACAGCAGGCCGACCATCGACTCCAGGGCCTCGTACAGGTCGCCCTCGATGTCGAGGTCGCCCGCCACCCACGCGCGGGCCAGGCCCAGCTCGCCCGGCTTCCACAGCGCGCGGCGTACGGCCCGGCGGCTGACGACCAGGGTGGGCGCGCCGGGCGGGCCGGACTCGCTGCGGTCCCACGCGCGGATCCGGACCGGGAGCGGGGCTCCGAGCAGGTCCTGGGCGAGCGCGGCGAGCCGTTCGGCGGCGTCGGGCATGAAGCACACCTCCGTGATGGCGAGCAAGAGCGGTCAGCTGACGATCTACTCATCACGTAAACATCACAGAAGTGCGCGCGCAGTCCCGCCGACACGTTGGGAATCGGCAAAAAGGCCCCCCGGGGAGTAGACAGCGGCCCCGTACCGCTCATGGGTACCCCCCGGCCGTACCCCGTCGTGGGTACCCCCTCGTGGGTAGACCCCGGCCCCGTACCCCTCACGGGGAGACCCCGGCCCCGTACCCCTCACGGGGAGACCCCGGGCCCGTACCCCTCGTGGGTACGCCCGGCCGGGCGTACGGGCACGCGGGCCCACCGGGGAGTCCCGGGCCGGTTCCGGACACGGCTGAGGGCGTCCGCCCCACGGATCGGCGGACGCCCTCTGCTGCCGGACGCGGTGTCAGGAGGCCTTGGCGCGCTCCGCCGGGCTGCCGGACTGCTGCCGGGACGCGGCCGCCGCGGTGACCGGCGCCGCCGCCTCGTAGAACTCCTCGCGCGGGTGCTCCATCGCGCCGAGCGAGACGACCTCGCGCTTGAGGAACAGGCCCAGCGTCCAGTCGGCCAGCACGCGGATCTTGCGGTTGAAGGTGGGCATCGCCAGGCCGTGGTAGCCACGGTGCATGTACCAGGCGAGCCGCCCCTTGAGTTTGATCTTCGTCTTGCCGAGGACGATCATCGCCACGCCCTTGTGCAGGCCGAGCCCGGCGACGGCGCCCTTGTTGGCGTGCTTGTAGGTGCGCTGCGGGAAACCGCGCATTCCGGAGATGACGTTGTCGCCGAGCACCTTGGACTGGCGCAGCGCGTGCTGCGCGTTCGGCGGGCACCAGTGGCCCTCGCCCGCGGCCAGGTCCGGGACCTGCGCGTTGTCGCCCGCGGCCCAGATGTAGTCGGTGCCGCGCGCCTGGAGGGTGGCACCGACGTCGACGTGGCCCTTGGGGCCGAGCGGCAGGCCGAAGCGGGCCAGCGCCGGGTTGGGCTTGACGCCCGCGGTCCACACGATGGTGCTGGAGTCGACCTCCAGGCCGTTCGCCAGCACCACGTGGCCGTCGACGCACGACTTCATGGAGGTGTTGAGGTAGACCTCGACGCCGCGCTTCTTCAGGTGCTCAAGGCCCCACTGGCCCAGCTTGGGGCCGACCTCGGGGAGGATCTTGTCGGCGGCGTCGACGAGGACGAACCGCATGTCCTCGCGCCGCACGCTCGGGTAGTACTTCGCGGCGTCGCGGGCCATGTCCTCGACCTCGCCGATGGTCTCGGCGCCCGCGAAGCCGCCGCCGACGAACACGAAGGTGAGCGCCTTGCGGCGGATCTCCTCGTCGGTGGTGGAGTCGGCCTTGTCGAGCTGTTCGAGGACGTGGTTGCGCAGGCTGATGGCCTCCTCGACGCCCTTCATGCCGATGCCGTTCTCGGCCAGGCCGGGGATCGGGAAGGTGCGGGAGACGGCGCCGAGCGCGATGACCAGGTAGTCGAACGGCAGCTCGTAGGTCTGGCCCACCAGCGGCTGCACGACGGCGACCTTGCGGTCCTGGTCGATGGACGTCACCCGGCCGGTGAGCACCTCCGCCTTGGGGAGCACGCGCCGCAGCGGGACCACGACGTGGCGAGGGGAGATGCTGCCCGCGGCAGCTTCGGGGAGGAAGGGCTGGTACGTCATGTACGAGCGGGGGTCGACGACCGTCACGGTCGCCTCGCCGTACCGCATCTTCTTCAGGATGCGGCGCGCCGCGTACAAGCCAACGTACCCACCGCCTACTACGAGGATCCTGGGACGCTCCGTGGTGCTCATGGTTTGAGTATCCAGCACCCCGAACGGGTGGGCTCGTGAGCCCCTTCACAAGGGTCGGCAGGCGGTCTGCTACACTCCGCCGCCGCTGAGGCGGCCTGGGTGCGGGCACGCGCCGGCGGACGGCGCGGCGGGAACGAACCAGGGAGCGACAGGGCATGGCGGCTACGGCCCTGATCTGCGCTCGTAAGGATACTCATGAGTAGACCACTGTGCCCAGACCAGCGTGGCGAATGCCTCACAGAAGGCCGGTATTCGACGGCCCGGCGGGACAAAGGGGGCGGATCGGCTCGGCGGCGGCTCCGGATTCCGGACCTCCGGCCACTTTTTCATGTGAAGCTTTTCACGAAGTTTTTCGCGGCGGGCCGCGGCGGGACCGTGACGGCGGCGCCGCCGGCCTGCGGCGGCAGCGCCGGGGCCCGGTCCGAGGGGCCGTCAGCGCGGTCCCGGCAGGCGGTCCGGCCAGGCCACGGGGCCCGTCCGAAGGGGACCGGGCGCGGCGGGCCGCGGGCGGCCCGGTCCGGGTCCGGCGGGCCCGGCGAGGCCCCGCGCGGGGCGCCCGGCGGCCGGTGCCGGACGTCTCGGCGACGGGCCGGTTTCCGGACGCGCGCGGCGGCGCGGGCGCTACCCGGCGTCCTCCGCCGCCTTGTAGGCGATCCCGTCCAGGATGTCGTGCTCGCTGACCACGACCTCGGCGGCCCCGGTCCGCTCCATCACGGCCAGCAGCACCAGCGCGCCCGCGGCGATCACGTCGACCCGCCCCGGGTGGATCACCGGGATCGCGGCCCGCTCGGCGTGGGTGGCCGTCAGCAGCCGTCCGGTGATCTCGCGGACCTTCTCCAGCGGTACGCGCGAGTGGTGGACCGCGGTGGAGTCGTACTCCGGCAGCTCCAGCGCGACGGCCGCGACGGTGGTGACCGACCCGGCCAGCCCCACGAGTGTACGGGCCCGGTCGAGCGGGACGGTGGCCGCGGCCAGGTCCAGCGCCGCGTCGACGTCCGCCCGTATGGCCGCGACCTGCTCCGCGGTGGGCGGATCGGACAGTTCGCCGCCGCTCAGCAGGTGCCGCTCGGTCATCCGCACGCAGCCGATGTCCACACTGCGGGCGGCGCGCACCCGGTCGTCGCCGACCACGAACTCCGTGGAGCCGCCGCCGATGTCCACCACCAGGTACGGCGGCGCCACGTGCGCGGCGCCCGCCAGCTCCCGCGTCGCCCCGGTGAAGGAGAACTCCGCCTCCTGCTCGCCGCTGACCACCTCCGGCGCCACGCCCAGGATCTCCCGCACGCCGCGCGCGAAGTCCTCGCGGTTGTCCGCGTCGCGCGTGGCCGAGGTCGCCACGAACCGCACGTGTTGCGCGCCCAGTTCGCGGATGACCCGCGCGTACTCCCGGCAGGCGGCGAACGTGCGCTCCAGCGCCTCGGGCGCCAGCCGGCCCGTACGGTCCACGCCCTGCCCGAGCCGGACGATCCGCATGCGGCGGTCCAGCTCGGCCAGCCCGCCGCCGGCGGGGTCGACGTCGGCGACGAGCAGGCGGACGGAGTTCGTGCCGCAGTCGATCGCGGCGACGCGGACGGCGGCGGGGGCCGGGGCCGGGGCCGGGGCGGCGGGGGACTCGGGGTCCGGGGCGCTCATCGGGTCTCTCCTTCGGACGCCGGGCCTTCCGGCGCCTGGCCCGCACGTGCCCGGCCCTGGGGTGGCTGGCTTTGGGCTGGCTGGCTTTGGGCTGGCTGGCCCGCGCCTTCGGGGACCTCGCCTCCGGGGACCTCGCCTTCGGTGAGCTGGGCGCACGGGCCCTTGCGCCACCACTCCGGCAGCATCGCCAGGGCCTCGTCGCCCAGCGGGTTCACGCCGGGCCCGGCCGCCAGCGCGTGGCCGACCAGGACGTGCAGGCACTTCACGCGGTCGGGCATGCCGCCCGCGCTGGGGAAGCCCGCCAGCACCTCGACCGCGTCGCGGCGGGCCAGGTAGTCCTCGTGGGCGGCGCGGTAGGCGGCGGCCAGGTCCGGGTCGGTGCGCAGCCGCTCCGTCATCTCCTTCATGACGCCCTCCGCCTCCAGCGTCCCGATCGCGGACGCGGCGCGCGGGCAGGTCAGGTAGTACAGCGTCGGGAAGGGCGTGCCGTCCGGCAGGCGCGGCGCGGTCTCCACCACGTCGGGGTGGCCGCAGGGGCAGCGGTGCGCCACGGCCCGCAGGCCGCGCGGCACGCGGCCGAGCTGCTCGGCGACCGCGGCGACGTCCGCGTCGGTGGGCGCGGTGTGCTCGGTCGCGGGGGGCGGGGTCTTCATGGGCAGGCGGGTCTTCTCGGGGTCTCTCGGGGATTCTCGGGGTCTTCTCGGGTGCGGCGGAGCGGGCTGGGGCGCGGCGTACGGGCCCGCCGCGCCGGGCGGGACGGCGGGCCGGGTCAGCGGTGGGCGTCGGGGGCGCGCGGCGGGCGCTTGCCGGTGTCCGCCGCGTCCACCGCGTCCCACAGGTTGCGGTACCAGGGGCGGTCGGCCGCGCCCTGGTCGGCGGTGCGCGGCGCGTCGCCGCTGCCGTCCACCACGGTGTACCCGGTCTCGCCGGGCCGGATGTAGTGCAGGTGCTCGCGGGCCTGCTGCTCGACGTACGCCGGGTCCTTCAGCCGGGCCTTCAGGTCGTGCAGCCGCTTGACGTCCTCGCGCGCCTGCTCGGCCTGGCGCCGCTGGTCGGCGATGTCCGAGCGCTGGGCGACGTACTGCCGCATCGGGTAGGCGAGCGCGACGACCAGCGAGCACACGACGAGCGCGAGCAGGGCCGCCCGGCCGGTGAGGCGGCCGCGGCGGCGCGCCCGCGCCCGGTAGACGCGGGCGGCGGCGTGCTCGCCCAGCGCCCTGAGCCTGGTCGCGGTGGAGAACCGATCCCGTTCCGCCGCCACGTCGCGCCTCCCCGGTGCCAGTTGCGTGCGTGAGCCGTACCCGCGCGGGACGGCGATGCGTACGGCGCGTACGGGGCGTACGAACGTCGTACTGTACGTACCGTACGCGCGCCCGGGCGCGCGCCGCGCGGCGCCACTCGGTGCCGCCGGGCCCGGCGGTGCGCCAGGCGACGGCGTCCCCGGCCACCGTACGGGACGGCGGCCGGGGACGTGCGGCAGGCGGGGCGGGCGGCTGCCCGGTGCCTCCGCGGCCGGTGGGCCGGACGGCTACCGGACGGCTCTACCGCTCGGCGCGGAAGCGCGGGAAGGCGGAGCGGCCCGCGTACACCGCCGCGTCGTCGAGGATCTCCTCAATGCGCAGCAGCTGGTTGTACTTGGCCACGCGCTCGGAGCGGGCCGGGGCGCCGGTCTTGATCTGGCCGCAGTTGGTGGCGACGGCCAGGTCGGCGATGGTCACGTCCTCGGTCTCGCCGGAGCGGTGGGACATCATGCACTTGAAGCCGTTGCGCTGGGCCAGCTCGACGGCGTCCAGGGTCTCGGTCAGCGAGCCGATCTGGTTGACCTTGACCAGCAGCGCGTTGCCCGCGCCCTCCTCGATGCCCCGGGCCAGCCGCTCGGGGTTGGTGACGAACAGGTCGTCGCCCACGAGCTGCACCCGGTCGCCGAGCTGGGCGGTGATGGTCTGCCAGCCCTCCCAGTCGTCCTCGAACAGCGGGTCCTCGATGGACACCAGCGGGTAGGCGTCGACCAGCTCGGCGTAGTACTCGGTCATCTCGGCGGCCGTACGGCTCTTGCCCTCGAAGGTGTACGTGCCCTCGTCGTAGAACTCGGAGGCGGCGACGTCGAGCGCCAGCGCGATGTCCTGGCCCGGGGTGTAGCCCGCGACCTTGATCGCCTCCAGGATGAGGTCCAGGGCCTCGCGGTTGGAGGCCAGGTCCGGGGCGAAGCCGCCCTCGTCGCCGAGGCCGGTGGACAGGCCGCGCTCCTTCAGCACCTTCTTCAGGACGTGGTAGACCTCGGCGCCCCAGCGCAGCGCCTCGGAGAAGGACTCCGCGCCGATCGGGGCGATCATGAACTCCTGGATGTCGACGTTGGAGTCCGCGTGGGAGCCGCCGTTGAGGATGTTCATCATCGGCACCGGCAGCAGGTGCGCGTTCGGGCCGCCCAGGTAGCGGAACAGCGGCAGGTCGGACGCCTCGGACGCGGCGTGCGCGACGGCGAGGGAGACGCCGAGGATGGCGTTGGCGCCCAGCGAGGACTTGTCCGGGGTGGCGTCCAGGTCGAACATCGCCTGGTCGATGAGGCGCTGCTCGGTGGCGTCGTAGCCGACCAGCTCCGGGCCGATCTGCTCAATGACGGCCAGCACCGCCTTCTCGACGCCCTTGCCGCCGTAGCGGCCCTTGTCCCCGTCGCGGAGTTCGAGGGCCTCGAAGGCGCCGGTCGAGGCGCCCGACGGGACGGCCGCACGGCCGGTGCTGCCGTCGTCGAGGCCGACCTCGACCTCGACCGTGGGGTTGCCTCGCGAGTCGAGGATCTCGCGAGCTACGACGACGTCGATGGACGGCACGAGGGTCTCCTTCGTATGTGTCTGGGGTCCGGCAGGACGAGCCTAACGGCCCCCGGGGGCCGCGCCTGCCGATGCCCGCACCGCAAGACAGGATGCCCCGGAAAGGCGCGGATCACGGGGAGCATGCAGAACGTCACACATACGTGCCGGGGCGCACCGGGCGGCGGCCCCGCCCTCCGGACCCGCCCGGCGGGGCGGGTCCGGAGGGACCGGGCGAGCGTCAGCGCAGGTGCAGGCGCTGGCCCGGGTAGATGAGGTCGGCGTCGCTGACGATGTCCCTGTTGCGCTCGTACAGCTTCTGCCAGCCGCCCTCGACGCCGTGCTTCTCGGCGATGGTGGCGAGGGTGTCGCCCTCCCGCACGGTGTACTCGCCGTCGCCCCGCGCGAGGCGGTGCGGCGCGGTGCGCTTCGGCCGCGCGTGGCCGCCGCCGTGCCGCTTCGCGCTCGTCACGGCGGGCCGGTCGGCCCGCGCGGTCTTCTTCCGGACCGTGCGCTGGGCGGGCCCGTCGACCGTGGTGCCGCCGCCGGCGGTCAGCCCCACGCCGCAGGTCGGCCAGGCGCCGCGGCCCTGGGCGGCGAGCACCCGCTGGCCGATCGCGATCTGCTGGGCCTTGGTCGCCTGGTCGGCGGTCGGGGCGTACGAGGTGCCGCCGTACGCGGACCAGGTGTGGGACGAGAACTGGAGGCCGCCGTAGTAGCCGTTTCCCGTGTTTATCGACCAGTCACCGCCGGATTCGCACTGAGCCACCTGGTCCCACTGCGAGACGGTGGCGGCCGACGCCGTGCCGGCCGCGGCGAGCGGCACCCCCACGGCCGCGCCGGCGACGCCGACGAGTGCCGCGATCCGGGTGGCCCTGGACGGACGGCGATGCTTCCCCTTGGACGTGTTCATGCTTCGTTTCCTCACCGNGCTTCCCCTTGGACGTGTTCATGCTTCGTTTCCTCACCGACGCCTGCGAGGTGAGCTGTCGGGTTCGGGCTGTGTGAGCTAGCCCGGCCGGTGCCTCGCGGCACGCGGCTTCACCCCTAGCCGACGGCCCGTGGTCTGACGGTCCGTCGGCGCCTACCTGGTTCCCCCGCTCCTGCCTGGGCGCTTGCGCGTCGACTGCCCGGCGACCGCCGGCAGGATTCGGCGTGGCGGTCGTCGGTGCCCGCGGTGGCGAGCGGCAAGACGTTAAACACACGAGACGATGAGGTTCAAACACCGTCATCCGTGTGGAGTCACCCGGACCTGCACGGAGTTGGGGCACAACGGTGCAGGTCAGGAGCTATTGACAGGCGCCTGGGCGCGAGACACGCCGGGAGGTGGCGACGAGAGCTTTGTCTCACCGAGATCAAATGCGGACACAGAGGGATGTTTCTCCACCCTCTTCGGCGGCGCGTAGGCCGCTGACCTGCGCGGACGTGGCAGGGGCCGGTTTCCGGCGCGCGCCGGGCGGGCCGGGCCCGGCCCGCCCGGCCCTTCGACGGTCGTGACGGACCCTCAGGCGCGCGAAGGTCTCCGGCGCGAGGTGGAGCAGACGGGGCCTCAGGGCGGCGGGCATTTCCGCGACGGCTCGTCAGTCGCGTGGGTTGACCGGGGGTGCGGGGCGGGGGACCGGGCTGCCGGGCGGGGGCTTGCGGAGACGGGCGCGCCCGGCGGGGGCGCGGCGGGCGCGGCGGGAGACGGCGGTCGCGGCGG
>NZ_JAVSCF010000120.1:0-19113 GCF_031932565.1 Streptomyces sp. B1866 | reverse complement strand
GACCGCCGACCGCCGACCGCCGACCGCGCGGCGGTCGCGGCCGGTTCGGCCATTCGAGTTGCGCGAGCCCCGCGGAGTGCGACGCTGAGAGGGCATACCCGTATGCATCGGGCATATGCGGCGGGGCTCGGCCCGCCGCCCCGGCCCACCGCACCCTCAGCCGTTTCGATCCTTCTCACGCGGTGGGCTTCCTCGCGCGAAAACCGCCGCTCGGCGGTGGATTCTGCAAGCC
Organism: Streptomyces sp. B1866; assembly: GCF_031932565.1. Taxonomy (NCBI): domain Bacteria; kingdom Bacillati; phylum Actinomycetota; class Actinomycetes; order Kitasatosporales; family Streptomycetaceae; genus Streptomyces; species Streptomyces sp. B1866. The sequence goes on along the minus strand of NZ_JAVSCF010000120.1, from coordinate 18,881 downwards.
GCGGAAGGAACAGTCATGGCCGGAACACGCGTGCGCCGCGACATCACGAAAATGGACACCTGGGACCCGCAGATCCTCTGGTACGCCAGAGCCGTCAGGAGGATGAAGGGCAAGAAGAAGCCGGAGGCCGACCCGACGAGCTGGCTCTGGCAGACCAACATCCACGGCTCCCGGGTGCAGCCGCCCAAGCCCGAGGAATGGGACCAGTGTCCGCACGGCGGCTGGTTCTTCCTCCCCTGGCACCGGGCCTACCTGCACTGCTTCGAGCAGATCGTGCTCCAGGAGATCCGGGACATGGACGGCCCGGAGGACTGGGCGCTGCCGTACTGGAACTACACGCGCGTCATCGGCGACGTCGACAGCCCCGAGTCGAAGAAGTGCCGCCGCCTGCCGGACGCCTTCCGGACCCCGCAGTGGCCCGACGGCGAGGAGGACGGCAGCACCAACCCGCTGTTCCTGGCCCCGCCCGACCGCGGCCAGAACGCGGCCAACGGCTTCTCCGCCCAGTGGACCGAAGTCGACCCCACCGCCGCCCTGCACGCCTCCCTCTTCCCCGGCAGCGACCAGTTCGGGAGCCGGGACACCGACGGCGAGCTGCCGCACAGCGGCGGCGGCAGCGGCCTGCTGGAGCAGCGGCCGCACAACAACCTGCACGTCTTCGTCGGCGGCCTGATGAGCCAGTTCGTCTCCGCCCGGGACCCGGTCTTCTGGCTGCACCACAGCAACATCGACCGGTACTGGCCCGCGTGGCTGACCGACATGAACCACAAGAACCCGCAGAGCGCGGACTGGCTCGACCGCACGTTCGCCTTCCGGGACGTAGGCGGCGAGCCGGTGACCCTCACCTCCCGGGACGTCCTGTCGCCGGAGGCGCTCGGCTACCGCTACGAGTCGCTGACCGAGGGCACCGGAGAGAAGGCCGCCGAGCGGAGGGCCTTCCTGATGGCCGCCGTCAGCCCCACCGGCCCGTCCGAGCCGGTGATCGGGCGTACGGGCGCGAAGGACCTGGGCCCCGACCCGGTCGTCATGCCGCTCGCCCCCGAGACCGAGCCGCGAGCGGCGCTGGCCCCCGTCGCCCGCCGCGAGACCGAGTCCCGGGTCATGCTCACCATCGACGACGTACGGGCCGACGCGCCTCCGGGGACCAGCTACCGGGTGTTCGCCGGAGCCCGCGAGGGGCACCCGGAGGACCTCGACCCCGACGGCCCCTGCTTCGTCGGCCACATCGACTTCTTCGGATCGGTCGGCGACGACGTCGGCCACCACGAGGGCGCTGGCGGCGTCTTCCGCTACGACATCACCGACCTGCTGCACCACCTGCACGACCAGGGCATCTGGGACGGCGAGGGCCTGCCGCCGGTCGTGGTCACGCCCGCCCCGCTCGACCCGCCGCCCGAGCGCGCCGCCGCGGCCGCCGCGGAGGCGGCGCCCGTGCCGCTCCCGGACTCCCGCCCGCGCATCGGCGGCGTGTCCGTGGCCACCGTGTGAGACCGGCACCCCACCGCGCCCCGGCCCGCGGGCCGGGGCCCGCCGGCGGGCGCCAGTCCCGGTAAGGAGAGCCGGCCATGACCAGTTATCTCGGCGACAAGGACGAGGTGCTGCGGCGTCTGCGGCGCATCGAGGGGCAGATCCGGGGGTTGCAGCGGATGGTCGAGAACGACAGCTACTGCATCGCCGTCCTCACCCAGGTGGCCGCCGCGACCCGGGCCCTGCAAGCGTTCGCCCTGCACCTGATGGACGCGCACCTGGCGCACTGCGTCGCCAGCGCCGTCGAGCACGGCGGGCCGCAGGCCGAGGACAAGCTGCGCGAGGTACGGGAGGCCATGGCGCGCCTGGTGCGCTCCTGAACGGGGGCCGCCGCCGCGGCCGGTACCCGGAGGCGGCGTCCCCGTCGCCGTGACGCGCGGCCCGGCGGCGTACGGCCCCACAGCGTACGGCCCCACGGCGTACGGCTTCACGGCATGCGGCCCACGTCGTACGAACCGGCGTGCGGCCCACGTCGTACGAACCGGCGTGCGGCTCACGGCGTACGAACCGGCGTGCGGCTCACGGCGTGCGGCCCGGCGGGGGCGGTGCTCAGGCGCCGCCCCCCAGCTTCCGCTCCATCCACTCCACGCCGAAGCGCACCACCTCCTCCGCCTCGAACAGGTAGCTGCGGCCCGCCCCGACCAGCCCCTCCACGCCGATGCCCGCCGCGAGCATGTCCCGCGCGATGACCTCGAACGGCCACACGCCCTCGGGCACCACCGGCGAGTAGTCGAAGGCGCCGTCGGCCGAGTCGATGTCGTGGAAGCGACGCCAGACGCGCTCCCCGCCGACGAGGATCGGCTGCTCGTACGACACGTACCGCTTGCCGGGCGCGTCGGCCAGCGCCTCGGCGTGGTGCAGCAGCGTCAGCGAGTCCAGCGGCGCGCCCAGCAGCAGCACCCGCCCGCCCGCCGCGACCAGCCGGGCCAGCGGGCTGTCCGGGCCGTGCGGGCCGTCCCAGGGGTGGTCGGCCATCAGGTCCCGCGCCGCGGCGCCCAGCGCGGCGAAGCTGGCGTCCGGGTGCCGGCTGCGCACGGCGCCCGGCCAGCGGCGCAGCGCCTCCGGCAGCCGGCCGTTGGCGTGGTCGGCCTCGCTGAGCAGCGGGTCGTAGGCCGGGTGGTGGGCGCGCAGCTCGTCCTGCCACTCCTTCGGCCAGGTGGCGAACTCGTACGGCGGCGCGTCGTTCCAGCCGCAGGTGACCATGAGCGTCCCGGACTCGCCCACCACGTCGCCGAGCGCTCCGATGACCGTCTGCGGGCCGCCCGCCACGTACCCGAGGGCGGACATCTCGGTGTGGAACATGACGACGTCGCCCGCGGCGAGGCCGAGCCGTTCCAGGTCGCCGACCAGCCGGGGCCGGGTGACCGGCCCGTCCGACCGGGTCAGCAGTGTGTTCTCGTCCATGCCGGTCAAGCTAACCGAGAGACCCGTGGCGGCAGCACTGGTTTTCGACAGGCCCGTGAGGCTCCTGGGATTCGGGCCGCCTGAGGATGCGGCGGGTGCGGGTGTGCCGGTCTCCGCCATGATGGCGGGCAGGACGAACGTCAAAGGAGACCCCCCATGTCCGAACAGCCGCCCGAGCCGCGCCTGATACCCCTGCCCGTCGAGAAGTGGGACCCCCGGCTGCGCGAGGGCCTGGCGCGGGCGGAGGAGACGGCCGCCGAGGGCGAGGGCGCCCGGAACCTCCAGGTGCCGCCCAACCTGGCGATCAACCTGATCCGCACCCTGGCCTGGAACCCGGACCTGACCATCGCCCTGGAGCCGCTGCTCACGCAGATCAACAGCGGCTCCCTGCCGCACCGGGACCGGGAGCTGGCCATCCTCCGCACCGCGGTGCTGGGCCGCTCCGGCTACGAGTGGTCGCACCACCACATGCTGGCGCAGCTTGCCGGGTTCACCGAGGACGAGGTGGTCAGGGCCGGGCTCGGCGCCTCCTCCGGCGGCTGGTCGGAGGACGACGCCGCCCTGCTGACGGCCGTGGACGAGCTGCACGACCAGGCCACCCTCACCGACGCCACCTGGGCGAAGCTCGCCGGCCGGTACGACGAGGCGCAGCTGCTGGAGCTGCTGGTGCTGGTCGGCACGTACCGCGCGCTCGCCGGGATGCTCAACGCCTGCCGGGTGCCGCTGGACGACTGGCAGACGCCGCGGCCCCTGCCCGGGGAGGACTCCCAGGAGGGCTGAGCCCCCGTACCGCGCCCGGGCCGGCGCGAGCCTCCAGGCGTACACGGTCGCGTCCGGCCGCCGCGGACCGTACGCCCCGGCCCGCAGCGGCCAGGCCGTCAGCCGCGCCGGTGCGGCCGTCGGCCCGTGGGCTGGGTCGGCTCCGGGCGGGCCGGGACGGCGGGGATGTCCCGGGTCTGCGGCGCCTTGTCCGAGACGGTCAGCGGCTTGCCGTAGTGCCGGATCTCCAGCGGCGCCCCGCCCGCCAGCCGGTACGTGGCTGCGGACGGGGTGATCTCCACGCGCAGGCACCGGTCCCGGACCGTCACGCTGAACGCCAGCCGCGCCAGCTGCTCGGGCAGCCGGGGCGCGAAGTCCAGCGCGCCCGCCCGCTGCCGCATCCCGCCGAAGCCCGCGACGAGCGCGATCCACGTGCCGGCCAGCGACGCGATGTGCACCCCGTCGCGCGTGTTGTTCTCCAGGTCCATCAGGTCCATGAGCGCGGCCTCGCCCAGGTAGTCGTAGGCGAGCCGCAGGTGGCCGACCTCGGCGGCCATCACCGCCTGGCAGCAGGCGGACAGCGACGAGTCGCGGACGGTCAGCTGCTCGTAGTAGGCGAAGTTGCGGGCCTTCTGCTCGTCGTCGAAGGCGTCGCCGCGCAGGAACATCGCCAGCACCAGGTCCGCCTGCTTGACCACCTGCTTGCGGTACAGGTCGAAGTAGGGGAAGTGCAGCAGCAGCGGGTACTGGTCGGGGCGGGTGCCGGCGAAGTCCCACACCTTGTGCCCGGTGAAGCCGGCCGCCTGCGGGTGCACCTGACGCGCGTGGTCGTAGTGGATGGTCATCGCCTCGGCGGCGTCCCGCCAGGCCGCCGCCTCCTCGTCGTCCACGCCCAGGGCCGCGGCCTGCTCCGGGCGGCGCTCGGCGATGTCGGCGGCGGCCCGCAGGTTCGCCTGCGCCATGAGGTTGGTGTAGGCGTTGTCGTCCGCGAGCGCGCTGTACTCGTCCGGCCCGGTGACCCCGTCGATGTGGAAGCGGCCGTGGTGGTCGTGGTGGCCGAGGGACCGCCACAGCCGGGCCGTCTCCACCAGCAGCTCCACCGCCGTCTCCCGCTCGAACTCGTCGTCGGCGGTGGCCTCCAGGTACCGTACGGCCGCGTCGGCCACGTCGGCGTTCACGTGGAAGGCCGCCGTACCGGCCGGCCAGTACGCCGAGCACTCCGAGCCGTCGATGGTCCGCCAGGGGAACGCCGCGCCCGCCAGGCCCAGCTGCTCGGCCCGCTCCCGGGCGGCCGGCAGGGTGGTCTGCCGCCAGCGCAGCGCCTGCGCCACCGCGCCCGGCGAGGTGTACGTCAGCAGCGGCAGCACGAAGGTCTCGGTGTCCCAGAACGAGTGCCCGTCGTACCCGGAGCCGGTCAGCCCCTTGGCCGGGATCGCCCGCTCCTCGGCCCGCGCGCCCGCCTGGAAGACGTGGAACAGGGCGATGCGTACGGCCTGCTGGATCTCCGCGTCGCCCTCCACCTCCACGTCCGCCCGGGCCCAGAAGTCGTCCAGGCAGCCGCGCTGCTGGTCCACCAGGCCCTGCCAGCCGGTGCTCTTCGCGCCGGCCAGCGCGGCCTCCACCTGGTCGCGCACGGCCGGCAGCGACCGCGCGCCCGACCAGCCGTAGGCGACCAGCTTCTGCAACCGCAGGGACTCGCCGGGCCGCAGCACCGAGGTCACCGTCAGGCGGGCGACGTTCTCGCCGCTCTCGCTGGCCGCCCGGGTGGAGCCGGGCCCGTCGACGACGTGGTCGGCGGCGGCCCCCACCCGCAGGCCGCTGCGCGCGGTCCGGTGGACCAGCCGCAGCCGCATGCCGTCGGAGAAGTCCTCCTCCGGCACCAGCGGCGACTCCAGCACGGCGGCCACCCGCGGGTCGCCGCCGGCCGTCGGCAGCTGCTCGTTGGCCACCAGCTCGGACTGCACCACGACGCGGACCTCCGCGTCCACCGCCTCCACCGCGTAGTCGACGGCCGCGACGGACCGCTGGGTGAGCGAGACCAGGCGGGTGGAGGTCACCCGCACGGTGGTGCCGGCCGGCGAGGTCCACTCGCAGGTCCGGCGCAGCAGGCCGCCGCGCAGGTCCAGCTCCCGCTCGTGCGCGCGCAGCCGCCCGTAGCGCAGGTCGAACGGCTCGTCGTCCACCAGCAGCCGGATGATCTTCCCGTTGGTGACGTTGATCACCGTCTGGCCGGACTCCGGGTAGCCGTAGCCGGCCTCCGCGTACGGCAGCGGGCGCAGCTCGAACACGCCGTTGAGGTACGAGCCGGGCAGGCCGTGCGGCTCGCCCTCGTCCAGGTTGCCGCGCCAGCCCACGTGCCCGTTGGACAGGGCGAACACCGACTCGCTCTGCGGCAGCACGTCCAGGTGCAGGTCGGTCTCGCGCAGCGACCAGGGCTCGGTGGCGTACGCGGAATGGCTGATCACGAGGCGTCCTCCAGCAGCTCGGCGAGGTCCTTCACGACGGTGTCGGCGCCGTGCGCGCGCAGGGCGTCGGCCTGGCCCACCCGGTCCACGCCGACGACGTGGCCGAAGTGGCCGGACCGCCCGGCGTCCATGCCCGCCAGCGCGTCCTCGAAGACCGCGGCCGCGCCGGGCGGCACGCCCAGGTCGCGGGCGGCGGCCAGGAAGGTGTCCGGGTGCGGCTTGCCGGGCAGCGCCCGCTGTGCGGCGACCACGCCGTCGATCCGCACCTCGAACAGGTCCTCGATCCCGGCGGCGGCCAGCACGTCACGGCAGTTGGCGCTGGAGGAGACGACGGCGGTGCGCAGGCCCGCGGCCCGCGCCTCGGCCACGAACCGCACCGAGCCGGGATAGGCGTCGACGCCCTGCTCGCGGATCTTCGCCAGCACCAGGATGTTCTTGCGGTTGCCCAGGCCGTGCACGGTCTCCCGGTCGGGCGGATCGTCGTCCGCACCCTCGGGCAGCTCGATGCCCCGGGCGGCCAGGAACGTCCGGACGCCGTCGGCGCGCGGCCGCCCGTCCACGTACTCGTCGTAGTCGGCCACCGCGTCGAACGGGCGGAAGCCCGGGCCGTCGCGGCGCTGGAGGAAGGCGTCGAACATCTCCTTCCAGGCCGCCGCGTGCACCACCGCGGTCTGGGTGAGCACGCCGTCGAGGTCGAACAGGCAGGCCCGGATGTCCTGTGGGAGGCGGAGCTTGGTCATGACTGCCGGATTACCAGCGGGCGGGGGAGTATGCGGGCGCGCCGCGCTGTTCGCCGGGGGTTCGCCGCGGTGCCGCGCGGCGTACGGCCCCCGGGCGCGCCCCCGGGGCGCGGCGCGCACCCGGGGGCGCGGGCGTACGGGCGTACGGCGTGGAAGCCGGGCGCGGGAGGAGGCGGCGGGCGGCCGGGCGTCAACCGAGCGATCCGCGGTCAGCCCTCGGGGTGAATCCCGTGCGCTTCGGCGGCCTCACCCGTCACGCGACACCCGCTGCCGCGTTGCTCCAAGTGGCGGCGTCCGCTGGCGCCGCCCAAGCTAGGAGGAGAAAGAACATGCTGAAGAAGGCCCTTGCCTGCGCCTCGGTCGCCGCGGTCATCACGGGCGGCGCCGCCGCCCTGGCCCCGGCCGCCTCGGCGTCCGACGTCGTCGGCGGCCGCAGCTCGCAGAACGTCAGCGTGCTGCCGCACACCTGCGTCGACGCCAAGCGTCTGGTGCAGCTGGACCTCATCACGACCACCCCGGGCCTCCAGTGCAACGAGGACTCCGGCGTCGTCGACAGCCACAAGGCCCCGCTGGCGGACCTGGTCGACCTCGGTTCCAGCCAGAACTGACACGCACCTGTCGGGTCCGGCTCCATCGGCTGCCGTCACGGCGGGAATCCGGTGGGGCCGGGCCCTTTTCGGGGGGTGCGGGGCAAGGAGGAAAGGTACCCCGCTGGCTGGTACCGAGACCGCTTCGGCAGTCGGCCGGAGCCGGACGGGACGTCACCCCGCCCGGTCCGGACGAGCGGCCTGGACGGTGCTCGGCTCGGTGCGGGCCAGTTCTGGCAGGGACCGACGCCGACCGGATCCGGTGCCGGATCCGGCGCTGACGGCGCGGTCAGCGGTGGTGCGCGCCCGCTATGCGGCGCGGGCGGCGGGCAGCGGACGCGGAGGAGGCGGGCGCGGCGCCGACGACGGGAGCGGTGGCCCGGGTCCGCCGGGTGGCGCCCGCCGGGGCCGAGATGGTGTGCCGCGGCATGGTTCCCTCCTCGTCCTCGCTCGGTGTCGGCGCCGGTCCGTCACCGTGACCGGTGCGCTCGCTGTTCGTATCCAGGCTGCTCAACGACGGGTGTTCCCGGGGGTTGCGCCCTGTCACTCGGATAGCCGCTGCCGGCTTGCGCCGTACGTACCGGCATACGGTCCGACACGCGCGGCGGGGCGGCACGGCCGGGACCCGCGGCGCGCGGAAACGGGCCCCGGAGCCGGGAATAGCGGGCCGCGGCCCTTGGTTGGGCGGGCATGACCACGGTTGAGCTGACCAAGGAAAACTTCGACGAGATCGTGTCGGACAACGATTTCGTCCTCATCGACTTCTGGGCCTCGTGGTGCGGCCCGTGCCGCAGTTTCGCGCCCGTCTTCGAGCAGGCCGCCGCGCGCCACCAGGACCTGGTCTTCGGAAAGATCGACACCGAGGCCCAGCCCGAGCTCGCCGCGGCGTTCCAGATCCAGTCCATCCCGACGCTGATGATCGTGCGCGAGAACATCGCGGTGTTCGCGCAGCCCGGCGCGCTTCCGGAGAGCGCCCTGGAGGACGTCATCGGCCAGGCGCGGGCCCTGGACATGGACGCGGTACGGGCGCAGGTGGCCCAGGCGCAGGCGCGCGCCGAGGGCGGGGGCCAGGGCGCCGGGGGCCGGGACCAGGACTGAGGGCCGGGCCGGAGCGGGCCCGGGCCGCCGGTGTCGCCGCCGGGACACGCGGGCCGCACGTCCTAGGCTCGTAGCCCGCGACCCCGCGACCCCGCGACCCCGCGATCCGGCAGGAGGCACACAGCATGGCGACCACCCGCACCGCGCACACCGTGTGGCAGGGCAACCTCACCGAGGGCCAGGGCACCGTCACCTTCGACTCGTCCGGGATCGGCGAGCAGGCCGTGACCTGGCCGTCCCGCGCCGAGCAGGCGAACGGCAGGACCAGCCCCGAGGAGCTGATCGCCGCCGCGCACTCCAGCTGCTTCGCCATGGCGCTGTCGCACGGCCTGACCCAGGCCGGGACCCCGCCGACGCGGCTGCGCACCCAGGCCGACGTCACCTTCAAGCCGGGCACCGGCATCACCGGTATCCACCTGACCGTCGAGGGCACCGTGGCCGGTCTCGACGAGGCCGCGTTCGTGCGGGCGGCCGAGGACGCCAAGCAGAACTGCCCGGTCAGCCAGGCGCTCGCCGGCACGGAGATCACGCTCAGCGCGACACTGGCCTGACGGCCTCCACCCGTTGCAGCAGGCCCCAGGTGAACTCCGCCACGCAGTGGTGGAGTTCACCGGCCGCGTCCGGGGCGGTGAAGGCCAGCCGCCAGCGGGTGGGCGCCGAGCCCTCCATCGGCCGGGCGGGCGGGAAGGCCCGCGCCACCTCGTCCACCGTGCAGGACCACGGCGCGAGGTCGGCCAGCGTGCGCGGCCGCGGCGCCGGGGCGCCGGGGGCGCGGACCAGCCACTCGTTCCACACCGCGCCGCCCGGCCCGCGCAGCACCTCGAACCGCAGGCCGGGCCACAGCGGCACCGGCCACAGCAGCGCCTCGCAGGCCAGGTCGCCGATCCGGCGCGGCTCGGCCGCCTCGGGCGGGCCCAGCACGGCGCGGTAGTGGGCCACCGGCGTGCGGCGCCGGGGCGAGCGCCGCATCGCCTGCCAGCGGCGGTTGGCCTCGCGCATGGTGGTGCGGCCGACGCCCAGCTCGCGCAGCGCCTCCTCGACCAGGACCGGCTGGTGGTCGGCCATCCGGCGCAGCAGCACCAGGACGAACGGGAAGGCGGCGGGGAACGCCTCGGGCGGGTCGGCGGCAGCGGTCATGCCCCCCATGGTCGCCCGCTCCGCCGCGCGGCCGGCACACGGGGCCGCCCGGCAGGCGTGCCGCGCGCCCCGCGGACCGGCGCCGGATGGCGCGAAGCGTTCGGCGCGCCGGGCGGGGACGGCAGGGCGGCGTGGGCCGCGTAGGCAGGGAGGCTAGGGTCTTAAGCATGCCTCCGCTGCGCTCCGCCTGGCAGGACGTACCCCGAACGCGGGTGCGCCGGTTCGCCGAACTCGCCCTCGACGAGCTGCCTCTGCTCGCCGAGGACATCTTCCGCGAGATCCGCCGCGAGTACCCCAACCTGGCGCCCACGCCCACCGAGAGCGGCGAGCCGATGGCGCTGGTGGGCATCAGACGCGCCCTGGAGCACTTCGTCCAGCACAAGGCGGGCGAGCACGACGAGGCCGAGGACCACCGGCGGGTCTTCCAGGAGTTCGGGCGCCTTCAGGTGATGAACGGGCGCAGCCTCGACTCGCTCCAGGCCATGTACCGGATGGGCGTGCGGATGGCCTGGCGCCGGCTGGCCGAGATAGGCCAGAAGGTGCACATTCCCGCGCCCGCCATGTACGAGCTGGCCGAGTCCGGCTTCGAGTACCTGGACGGGCTGGTGGCCGAGTCCATGCGCGGCTACGCCGAGGCGGCCGCCCGGCAGGAGAGCGAGCGGCTGCGGCTCCAGCGCCGGCTGCTGGAGCTGCTGCTGGCCGAGCCGCGGCCCGCCGACCCGGTCCGGCACGCCGAGGCCCTGGCCGAGCGGGCGGCGCGCGTCGGCTGGCCGCTGCCCGAGCGGGTGGCCGTCGCGGTGCTCGTACGGCCCGGACGCGAGGCGGTCGCCCCGGCCGTGAGCGGGGACGTGCTGCTGGACATGGAGTGCGAGCGGCCGCGCATGGTCGTCCCCGACCCCGGCGCGGCCGGCCGTCCGGAACTGCTGCGCCGGGCCACCGCGGGCTGGTCCGGCGCGCTGGGCCCGCCCGTGCCGCTCGCCGCGGCGGCCGCGTCGCTGCGCTGGGCCACGGTCGCGGTACGGCTGATGGAGCGCGGCCTGCTGCCCTCCGGCGAACTGCTGCACTGCACCGAGCACACCGAGGCGCTGGTGCTGCTGCCCCCGGACGAGCTGATCGACGCCGTGGCCCGGGAGCGGCTGGCGCCGCTCGCGCAGTGCGGGGCCACCCACGGCCGGCGGCTGGCCGAGACGCTGCTGGCGTGGCTGGAGACGCGCGGCGGCGCACCGGAGATCGCCGCCCGGCTCGGCGTGCACCCGCAGACCGTACGCTACCGGCTGCGGCAGATCAGGGATTTGTGGGGCGACGAGGTCGACGACCCCGACCTGCGCTTCGAGTTGGAACTGGTGCTGCGCGCCCAGCGGCTGCGCGGAGACCTGGCGGCGCCCGCGACCTGACGGCGCGCCGAACCGGCGCTTTCCCCGCGCAACCTTCCCCGGCAATGCGCCCTCACCGCCGGGGAGTTGACCCGACCACGAAAAATTCCGCGGCATTACCGACGGCGGCCGGAGACATTGCGGCGCGGCGGCTGTTCGCGCACGTCAAACAGCTCGCACGGCGGGTGGTTTCATCCCGCTTTACAGGCTCAGGCATTGTGTCAGGCGCGTATGTCCCCTAGCCTGCCCGGCGAAATGGATTACTGTCCCACGTGCCGACGACACCTGAACGGCGCCCTCTCCTGTCAAGGGTGCGGAACCCATTACGGCGAGCTCACGCCGCTGCCGATGGGCGCCGCCGCACCCGACGCAGCGGCCGCGCCGCAGCCGGGCGTGCCGCGCTCCCGCCAGCCCGAACCGGACGCGCTCCGGGCCGGGGTACCGGGCCCGGCGGCGCCGGGCGCGAGACGGGCGCAGGGCGCCGGAGGGCCGGGCGCGGCGGGGCCGGAGGCGCTGCCGCCGGAGGCCGGACCGGCGCGGTCCGGGGCGATACCGCTGGGCCAGGCGCCGCTCGGCCAGGGGCCGCAGGGCCAGGCCCACGGCAGTCCGGTGCCGAGTGACGCCGTTCAGGGCGTCGGCGTGCGGCCCGGGGACGTGAGGGACGGGTTCCCGCCGCCCGCGCAGGCGTACGACGGGCAACCGGCGTACGGGGAGGCGCCGGCGGGCCCGGTGCCGACCGGCCAGGCGTACGACGGGCAGCTGCCGCCGGGCCAGCCGTACGGCGGGGCCGTGGCGTCCGGGCATCCGTACGACGGGGCCGTCCTTCCCGAGCAGGGTGGTCAGGCGGGGGTCGTGGCGTCCGGGCAGTCCTATGACGGGTTTCTGCCGTACGGGCAGGTGGCGGGGGAGTCCGTGCCGTCTGGCGGCGGGTACGGCGGGCCGTTGCCGCCCGCTCAGGCGCAGGACGCTTCCGTGGCGTCCGGGCATCCGTACGACGGCGCCGTCCTTCCCGTGCAGGGTCAGGCGGGGGCTGTGGCGTCCGGGCAGTCCTATGACGGGTTCTTGCCGTACGGGCAGGTGGCGGGGGAGTCCGTGCCGTCCGGTGGCGGGTACGGCGGGCCGCTGCCGCCCGCTCAGGCGCAGGACGCGCCCGTACCGCCCGCCGGCGAGTACGGCGGGCCGCTGGCGCACGCGCAGGGCCCGGCGGGACCCGGACCGTCCGGCCCGGCCCAGGGCGTGTCGCCGCAGCCGGAGCGGGCGCACGCCGCGCCCGTACCCGACGGCGCGGCACGGCAGGCGGACCCGGCGGACCCCGGCGCGGCCCAGGACGCGACGCTCCTGCTCGACCCGGCGCACGCCGACCCGGCCGAGACCGCGCCGCTGCCGCCGCTGCCTCCCGAGGCCGGCCGGCAGCCCGACGGCGACGCCGAGCCCGAGCCCGAGCCCGCGTCCGGTTCCGGCCGCGACTCCGGCGCCCTGCTGCCCGCCGTGCGGTCGGCCGCTGCCGCCGCCGACGAGTCCTCGCGCGACGACGCCGACGAGTGGGAGACCCCGGACGACCCGGGCGGGCCGCGCCAGCGCCGGGGGCGCCGGGCCCGGCGCGGGCGGCGCAAGCGCGTGACGGTCCTGTCGTCGGTTCTGGGGACGGTCCTGGCCGCGGGTCTCGTGGCAGGTCTGGCCCGGGAGGGCGGCGTGTGGCGGGAGCCGACGTCGACGCCCGGCACCGAGGAGCCGGAGACCGAAGGCGACAGCGGGCCCGGCGACTCGGTGTCGCCGAAGGACCAGAACGGGTCGGTCCCGGCCTCCGCCGCCTCGCCGAGCGGGAAGCCCGGCGAGAAGACCCGCGAGGCGGACGACAAGAAGTCGGGCAGCCCCAGCGCTTCGCCGTCCTCCGGCGACGACTCCGAGCCGTCGGCGACCGTGCCCGGCACGACCCCGGCCGCACCGGCCCCCGGGCCGCCCACCCGGCCCCAGCCCACCAGCGGCCCGCCGGACCCCGGGGTGACCCCGCCGTCGGACCCGCCCTCGCAGACGCCGAGCCCGTCGTCCACGTGCAACCACATCCTGTGGTGGTGCGCGTAGCGGGTGTCCCGCGGAGCGCGCCGGCCCCGGGCACCTGACGCCCGGGGCCGCGACCGTGCCCCGCCCGGCGACCGCCGGGCGAACGGGCCGGAGGGGCTGCCGACGGCCAGGCCGCCTGCCCGGCTCCGGACGCAGCCCCGGGCCGCGCGCGAAACAGCCACACGTAAACAGCCGCACCTGAACAGTCGCACGAAGCCGCGTCACTCCGGCGCCGCCGTCGCCCCGCGCGACAGGGTCCGCGCAGGGTCCGTCACCCCGGCGCGCCGCCGCCCACCATCCGCTTCAGCAGGTCCCGCAGCGTCGTGCGCTCCGCCTCGGACAGCGCCGCCAGCGGCTCCCGCGCGAAGTCCAGCGACCCCCGCAGCCGGGCCGCCGCCTCCCGGCCCGCCGGGGTCGCCGCGGCGATCTTGACGCGCCGGTCGGACGGGTCGGGGCGGCGCTCGACCAGGCCGCGGGCCTCCAGCCGGTCCACGATCCCGGTCACGTTCGACGGCTCGCACTCGAAGTACCGCGCGATGCGCCGCATCGGCGTGGGCTCGACGCACAGCAGGCTCAGCACGCGCGCCTGGGCGCCGGTCAGCGCGTACCTGGCGGCGGCGTGCTCGTACTCCCGGTGGTAGCGGGCCACGACGGTCCCGATGAGTTCGACGACCTCAACGGCCAGCGGGTCGGGTGGCGGCGACGTCATCCCGCCAGCCTACCCAATTACTTGACTTCATGAACTATATAGGTGGATGATTTTTTCACCCACTGAAATAAACGGAAGGCCGCGACCACCATGCCTGACATCCCCGCCACGAGCCGCGAATGGCACCTCGTCGCCCGCCCCGAGGGCTGGCCCAAGCCGCAGGACTTCGCGCTCCGCGAGGCGCCGGTCATCGAGCCCGGCCCCGGCCAGATCCTCGTCCGTAACATCTACCTGTCGGTGGACCCGTACATGCGCGGCCGGATGAACGACGTGAAGTCCTACCTGCCGCCGTACGGGCTGGACCGCCCGATGGACGGCGGCGCGGTCGGCGAGGTCGTCGCGTCCAACGCGGAGGGCTTCGCGGTGGGCGACCACGTCGTGCACAACGACGGCTGGCGGGAGTACGCGCGCGTGCCCGCCGAGCAGGCCGTCAAGGCGGACCCCGACCTGGCGCCGCTGTCGGCGTACCTCGGCGTGCTCGGCATGCCGGGCCTGACCGCGTACGCGGGCCTGCTGCGCAGCGCGGAGTTCACGGAGGGCGACGCGGTCTTCGTCTCCGGCGCGGCGGGCGCGGTCGGCAGCGAGGTCGGCCAGATCGCCCGGCTGAAGGGCGCCTCCCGGGTCGTGGGCAGCGCCGGGTCGGACGAGAAGGTCCGGGTGCTGGTGGAGGAGTACGGCTTCGACGCGGCGTTCAACTACAAGAGCGGACCCGTGGCCGAACAGCTGGCGCTGGCCGCTCCCGGGGGCATCGACGTCTACTTCGACAACGTCGGCGGCGAGCACCTGGAGGCCGCCCTGGAGCGGCTGAACCTCCACGGGCGCGTCGCGGCCTGCGGCATGATCGCCCAGTACAACAGCACCGAGCCGCCGCCCGCGCCGCACAACCTCGCGCTGATCGTGGGCAAGCGGCTGCGCATCCAGGGCCTGCTCGTGCTGGACCACTTCGACCTGCGCGAGCAGTTCGTGACGGAGGTCAGCGCCTGGATCCGCGACGGCAGCCTGCGCTACGACGAGACGGTGGTGAAGGGCGTGGAGCACGCGGTGGACGCCTTCCTGGGCATGCTGCGCGGCGCCAACACCGGCAAGATGCTGGTCAGCCTCGGAGACTGAGCACGGACCGGCCCCCGGCCGCCCCGGACCTGACGGCCTGCCGGAACCGGCGGACCGTCAGGATCCGCCCCGTGCGCCGCGCACGAGACTGACGCCACGTCTGGTGGCCCGCCTCCCGGGCGATTTATGATCGTCCGCCACGCATGACCCGGGACGGGTCCGGGGATACCCATGGTTCGCCCGCCCTTCGCCGGGACGCGGGGGACGGGCGGCCGACGGGGGAGTACGCGGGGGAACACGGGGGTCGAGGGACATGGCGAACGGGGATCCGCGGGGCGGCATCCCGGCGTATCCGGGCGTCGAGCGCTTCGTGGAGGCGTTCGACAAGCTGGTGACGCAGCCGCGGCAGCGCCGCAGCAGGGTGCCGGTGGTGCTGCTGCACGAGCCCGGGGACGGGCGGGCGGGGCGGCGGATCGTGCAGGGGCTGCGGTCGCGGCTGCGCGGCCGGGACGGGTCGCTGGCGCCGCACGCGTACGTACCGGCGCTGCCGGAGGGCGGCGACCCGCCGCCGCTGGAGCTGTTCGAGCAGATCGCGCTGCGGCTGGTGGAGTCCATGCCGCGGGACACCGGCGAGCTGCGGCTGCCCGGCTACCGGCTGCTGCACGCGGTGGCCACCGCCACGGCCGTCGACGGGCCGATCGAGCACCGCCACCGCGAGCTGCGCGACCACTGCTACGCCGAGCACCGCCGCTTCTCGCGGGTGGCGCAGTTCCTGTGGTGGTTCGGCGGCCGGTCGGACGAGGCGGGCACCGGCAGCTTCATCGAGCTGGTGTGGAACCGCATCGCCGGGCCGCTGTGCCAGAAGCTGCCGCGCTGGCTGTTCGGCGTGCGCGCCACCCGCCGCATGCTCGGCGGCGGCCGGCGGCGCCGCTGGTACGCGGAGTGGGCGCGGCTCCAGCAGGGCGCGCCGCCGACCGACTTCTTCCGCTCCGCGCTCGACCACGTGCCCGGCGGCGAGAGCAGCGACCCGGAGAAGCTGGACCGGGTGCTCACGCACGCGCTGCTGGCGGACCTGGACGGGGCGGTGCGCAAGCGCCGGTTCAACCGGTGGCGGATGCGCCGCCGCACCCGCTTCGTGCTGCTGTTCGAGGAGGCGGGGCCGCGCGACTCGCGGGTGCAGCGGTTCCTGCGCGAGCTGCGGTCGGCGGTGGAGGACCTGCGGTGCACGTCGGTGATCGCGGTCGCCGCGGGCGTACGGTCGCTGGCCTCCCGCATCCCGGATATCGAGGCCGCCGACCTCGCGCACGCCGGCGCCGAGCTGACGCTGGTGGAGCGCCAGGGCATGGCGCCGGGCCGGCCCACCGGCATCGTCGTGCCCGTGCACGAGGGCCTGCCGGAGGAGGACGAGCGGGCCGCGTACTGGCTCGGCCGCCGCCCCACGCTGCCGGTGCCGTCCCGCCGCTGGGGGCCGGGCGCGGAGTCCGCGGTCGCCGTGGCCGCCGGCGCCGTCGCGCTCGCGGTGGTGGCAGGGGTGGTCTACGGGCCGTGGGGCACCGGCGGGGACGACAGCTGCGCGGGGGAGACCTTCCTGAGCAAGACCGGCGGCCAGTGCGTGGGCGTCATCGAGGGGACCGAGCAGTTCGCCAAGGGCCCGGGCGAGGCCCGGGTCAGGGAGGTCCTGGACCTGATCCGCCGGCAGAACAAGGCGGTGGACAACGCGATGGCACAGCGCGCCGACGGCCAGCCGCGCTACCGCACCGTGGTCTACCTCGGCCCCTTCACCGGCGGCAAGGACGAGAACGACCCGGTGCGCGGCGGCACCCTGTCGGAGCTGCGCGGCATCGCGCTCGCCCAGGCGTACGTCAACGACCTGGCGCTGCGGGCCGGCGAGCGGGTGCCGCTGCGCGTGCTGGTGGCCAACGCCGGAAACGTCTTCGTGGACGCGCCCGAGGTCGCCCGGAGCATCGTCGCGCTGGCCCGGCGCGACCCGTCCATCGTGGGCGTCATCGGCCTCGGGCAGAGCCGGCGGCCGACGTACGAGGCGATGGAGACGCTGGCGGAGGCGGGCATCCCCATGGTGGGTACCTCCGGCACGGCCGACGAGCTGACCCGCAAGGGCGGGCACTACTACCAGATGGCGGCCGTCGACTCCCGGGTCGCGCGCGTCATGGCGGGCTTCGTGAAGCACGCGCGGATCGCGCCGCGGGCGGGCGGCGGGCGCACGGCGGCCTCCCGGGTCGAGCTGATCACCGACCCCGAGGACCCGTACAGCAGGGACCTGGCCACCCAGTTCGGCATGGCCTACCACCACACGCCCGTGGACCGGCTGCCCTTCACGCTCGGCGCCTCCGGGGTGAACCAGCCGTACCCGACGCTGGCCGACCTGGCGCGGCGGGTGTGCACCACCGTCCAGGGCGACGCGTCGGCGGTGGTGGTGTGGACCGGCCGGGCCAGCGCGTTCACCACCTTCCTGCGCGAGTACCAGCGCCTGTCGGACACCTGCCGCACCCTCACCGTGGTCGCCAGCGACGACGTGGAGAACGCGCTGGGCGCGAACCCGTGGTCGGTCTTCTCCGGGCTGCGGCTGTCCTACATCTCGCACGGCGAGCCCGCCGTGGTCGGCTCCACCAGCGCGCGGACCTTCCTGGCCGCCTACGCCGCGCAGTACGGGAAGGAGACCGACGACCTCGGCCGCGCGCTGCGCGCGGACGGGCACCCGGCGCTCGCCTGGGACGCCCTGGGCTACCTGTCCGAGGCCGTGGACGAGGCGTGGCGCGGCACCAACCGGCACGACGAGCGGCTGAGCCGGGCGCTGGTGCAGGCCGTGCTGTACCAGGGCCTGGGCCACGGCCTGGACGGGGCCACCGGCCGCATCGACTCCTCCGGGGCCGCCGGGGGCGGGTTCCTCACGCCCGACCGGCTGGTGGCCGTCATGCGGGGCAGCGCGACGGCCGCGCCGCAGCCGGAGATGCTGTGCGGCGCGGTCACCGCGACCGACGTCCGCACGAGGTGGGGCGACGGCTGGGACTGCCCGGCGCCGGACCGGAAGTGACCGGCGGGGCGCCCGTGCGGCCCTACCTCGCCGGCTCCTTCCGGGTGATCTCGCGGTACGCCAGGGTGGCGAGCCGCTTCTGGCCCTCCTTGCCCGGGTGGAACCAGTCCCACTTGCTCAGGTCGTCGGCGGTGAACCGGTAGGCGTGCACCGCGCCGTCGTACCGGCACAGCGCGTCCCGGCCGCACACGTCCTTCAACGCGGTGTTGTAGGCGTCCACCCGCCGCGCCACCTCCGCGCGCCGCCGGACCGCGGCGGCGTCCATGGAGTCGGGGTCCTTCAGCATCGAGGGGCAGATGCCCAGCTTCCACACCGCCCGGCCCCACGGGTTCTTGCGGCCCTCGGACCACAGGCGCGTCAGGTCGGGCACGCTCGCCACGTACACCTGCGTGCGCGGCAGGGTGCGGCGCAGCGCGGTCATGGCGGCGGTGAAGTCCCTGCGGTAGTCGGCGGCGGGGGTCATCTGCGCCACCGAGTCCGCGCAGGCGTCGTTGGCGCCGATCAGCACGGTCACCAGCTCCGGCCGGCGGGCCGCCGCCGTCTTCACCTGGCCGGGCAGGTCGGCCATGACCGCGCCGGTCTTCGCGAAGTTCCAGCTGTGCCCGTCCGAGGGGGTCCGCGCGGGCAGCAGCCGGCGCACGAGGCTGTCCACCTCGGTCCCGGTGGACCAGGAGGCGCCCGGGCAGTCCGACAGCAGCGAACAGGCGTCGAAGCCGCGCGTGATGGAGTCGCCGAGGGAGGCGATGGAGCGGGGCCGGGTGTTCCACAGCGGGCCCGGCGCGGCGGCCTGCTGCCTGGCCCGCGGGCCGCCGCCCGCCGTGTCCGACCCGCCGCCGCTCGTACAGCCCGCGAGCGCGGCGGCGGCCGTGGCCAGCGCGACGGTGCCCAGGACGGCCCGCCGCCCGGCGCCGGTACGGCC
>NZ_JAVSCF010000119.1:0-19126 GCF_031932565.1 Streptomyces sp. B1866 | reverse complement strand
CGCCGGGCCGCCGCCCGGGGGGCCCGGCGGGCCGGCGCCGCCCGCCGAGCGCCGCGCGCCGGGAGAACCGGGCCGGGCTCGCCTTCGTCTCGCCCACCGTCGTCGTGGTGCTCGTCGTCGTCCTGCTGCCCATCCTGTGGACGGTGCTGCTGGCCTTCCAGCGGGCCCGGCTGGTCGACATCCAGGGCATGGGCCTGTTCGGCCGCTGGAGCTGGGACAACTTCTCCGCCGTCTTCGACTCGCCGGGCTTCTGGCCGAGCCTGACCACCACGCTGGTCTACAGCGTCGGCGGCACGGCCGGCTCGATCCTGCTCGGGCTGGTGGCCGCCCTGGCCCTGCGCCGCCCGTTCCCCGGCCGCGGCCTGCTGCGCGGCGCCATGCTGCTGCCGTACGTGGCGCCGGTGGTCGCCGTCACCTTCGTGTGGCAGGTGGCCCTGAGCCCGCAGTACGGCATCGTCAACGAGTGGGGCCGGCGGTGGCTGGGCTGGGACGACCCGGTCGCCTTCCTGTCCACCCGCCGCTACCCGCTCGACCTGCTGGGCTGGCACGTCCACGTGCCGCTGGCGCTGCTGACCGTCATCGCGTTCGAGACCTGGCGCTACTTCCCCTTCGCCTTCCTGTTCCTGCTGGCCCGCCTACAGGCCGTGCCCGCGACGCTGGAGGAGGCGGCCCGGGTGGACGGCGCCACGCCCACCCAGCGCTTCCGCTACGTGCTGCTGCCGCAGCTGATGCCGGTCATCGCGCTGCTGAGCGTGCTGCGCTTCATCATGACGTTCAACAAGTTCGACGACGTGTACCTGCTGACCGGCGGCGGCGCGGGCACCGACGTGGCCGCGGTGCGGGTGTACGACTTCCTCACCGCGCGCTACGACGTCGGCGCCGCCGCCGCGCAGGCCCTGGTGCTGGCGGCCGTGCTGGTGGTGCTGCTGGGCGTGTACTTCGCCGCGTTCGTCCGGAAGGCGCGGGAGGACGAGTCGTGATGAGCCGCGCGCGGTTCGAGGAGCGCCTGTTCGGCGTCCTGCGCTGGGTGGTGATCGCCGTCCTCGCGCTGATCACCCTGGTGCCCTTCTTCTACATGCTGCTGCTGTCGGTGAAGCCGGTCGACGCGCTGCTGCTGGACCCCGGCAGCCTGTGGGTCTCCGGCCGGGACCTGACGCTGGACACCTACCGGGCCGTGCTGAAGCCGACGTCCGAGGGCGGCCAGGGCTTCCTGCGGATGCTGGCGAACTCGGCGCTGGTGTCGCTGGGCACGGTGGCGCTGACCCTGCTGGCCGCCGTCCCGGGCGCGTACGCCGTCACCCGGCTGCGGTTCTTCGGCCGGCGCCAGGTCAGCGCGCTGTTCCTGGCCGTCTACCTGTTCCCGGCGACGCTGCTGGCGGTGCCGCTGTTCGTCATGTTCGCCAAGGCGGGACTCCAGGGCAGCCTGACCGGGCTGGCCCTGGTGTACGTGGCGCAGACCGTGCCCGTCTCGCTGTACATGCTGAAGTCGTACTTCACCACCATTCCGCGCAGCGTGGAGGAGGCCGCCGCGCTGGACGGCTGCTCGCGGCTCCAGACCGTACGGAAGGTGGTGCTACCCCTGGCCCTGCCATCGGTCATGGCCACCGGCCTGTACGTCTTTATGATCGCTTGGAACGAGTTCCTGTTCGCGCTGCTGTTCCTGGCGGCGGACCCGGACCGGTGGACGGTCTCCCTCGGCCTGCAACAGCTTGCGGGCGGCGTGGAGGTGCCCAAGACGGTCCTGATGGCCGGTTCGGTGGTGCTGACCGTCCCCGTGGTCCTGCTGTTCTTCGCCGCCGAACGGCTGCTGACGGAGGGTTTGACCAGTGGTGCGGACAAGAGCTGACGACACGCCGGGCGAGGGCCGGCACCAGGCCCGCGCGGGCTGACCGGGCGTGGGAGGAATGGGGGAGCGAGGATGTCGCGGAGCGCGGTCACCCAGGCGAGCGCGGGCCATCTGCTGCGGCTGATCCGCAGCGGCCAGGCCACGACCCGCGGCGAGCTGCTGCGCGCCACGGGCCTGTCCCGGTCCACCGTCGGCCACCGGCTCGACCAGCTGTTCCGGGCCGGGTGGGTCCGGGAGCGGGCGGCCGCGGCGTCCACCGGGGGCCGCCCGTCGGCCCGGCTGGAGTTCACCGCCGACCACGCCCTGGTGCTGGCCGCCGCGCTGGAGACCCGGCACGGCCGGGCCGCGGTGCTGGACCTGGCGGGCAACGTGCTGGCCGAGCGCACCGGGCCGCTGTCGGTGGAGGACGGTCCCGAGTGGGTGCTGGACCAGGTCGGCGGGTGGTTCGCGCTGCTGCTGGCCGAGGCGGGCGCCGACCCGGCGCGGGTGTGCGGCATCGGCCTGTCCGTGCCGGGCCCGGTGGACTGGGCCACCGGGCAGGTCATACAGCCGCCGATCATGCCCGGCTGGGACCGCTACCCGATCCGCGACCGGATGCGGCAGGCGTTCGCCGAGCACGTGTGGCGCAGCGCGGGCCGGTCCGGTCCGGACGGCTGCGCGCCGCCGCCGCCCGCGGCGCTGCCGGTGCTGGTCGACAACGACGCCAACCTCATGGCGTACGCCGAGGCCCGCGCGGGCTATCCGGACTGCTCGGCGTTCGTGCTGGTGAAGGTCTCCACCGGTATCGGCGCCGGCGTGGTCGTGGACGGCGAGCCCTACCGGGGCATCGACGGCGGCGCGGGCGACATCGGGCATATCCGGCTGCACGACCGCGGCGACGCGCTGTGCATGTGCGGCTCGTACGGCTGCCTGGCGGCGGTGGCCAGCGGCAAGGCGCTCGCCGAGCAGCTGAGCGCGGCCGGTTTCCCCACCGCGTCCGGCTCCGACGTGCGCGCGCTGCTGGCCGAGGGCGACCCGCAGGCGGTGGGCCTGGCCCGGGAGGCCGGGCGGCGGGTGGGGGAGGTGCTGGTGACGGTGGTCGGGGTGCTCAACCCCGGCGTGCTGATGATCGCCGGCGACCTGGCGGGCCCGCCGTTCCTGACCGGCGTGCGGGAGCTGCTCTACCAGCGGGCGCTGCCGCGCAGCACCGCCCACCTGGAGGTGGTGACGTCGAATCTGGGCGAGCGGGCCGGGGTGCTGGGGGCGGCGGCGATCGTGGTGGAGCACGTGTTCACGCCGGAGCGGGCCGACGCCCGGCTGGCCGACCTGGGGCTGTGAGGGGCGGGGCTGGCGGGGCCGGTGAGACGGCTGGGCCTCGCCTCTCCGGTGCTGTATCCAATAAGTGAGACGCGGGGCCCGGGTTGGCGTGATTCTCGCCACTCTGATACCCATTTCGCTCAGATGAGCGGCCGCCATGGGGTACTCGGCAGTAGGGTCCCTGTGCTCACCTCTCCAAGGGATGGCACTGAGTGCCACCTCATTGGTGTTCGACAGCTCGACCCAGACTTCACCCTGCGTTACGGCGCGCGGCGGCGCGGCGTTCGGAGCGTGGGCGTGTGTTCGGGTTTTGAAGGGTCACCGACAGGGGAGTGCGGTGATCGAACACCGTGGATCT
Source organism: Streptomyces sp. B1866 (assembly GCF_031932565.1). Taxonomy (NCBI): domain Bacteria; kingdom Bacillati; phylum Actinomycetota; class Actinomycetes; order Kitasatosporales; family Streptomycetaceae; genus Streptomyces; species Streptomyces sp. B1866. Next base: position 15,626 of record NZ_JAVSCF010000119.1, on the reverse strand, counting down.
AGTGGCGTACGGGTGGTTACAGCCGCATGACAGCCAAGTGGACGTACTCAAAGACCTTCGATCTGGGTACGCTCCCCGCCGTCAGGGCAGGCCGTCCGGAGGAGATCGAGTCCCGATGCCGCACACTCAGGATCAGCGGAAGTTCGTCTACGACTTCACCGAGGGCAACAAGGATCTGAAGGACCTGCTCGGCGGCAAGGGTGCGAACCTCGCCGAGATGACCAACCTCGGCCTGCCCGTACCTCCCGGTTTCACCATCACCACCGACGCCTGCAAGGTCTACCTGGACAGCGGCGACGAGCCCGCGGCACTCCGTGACGAGGTGAGTGAGCACCTGGCCGCTCTTGAGGAGCGGATGGGCAAGAAGCTCGGCCAGCCCGACGACCCGCTGCTGGTGTCCGTACGCTCCGGCGCGAAGTTCTCCATGCCCGGCATGATGGACACCGTCCTGAACATCGGCCTGTCGGACTCCTCGGTGGCCGGGCTCGCCACCCAGGCCGGCGACGAGCGGTTCGCCTGGGACTCCTACCGCCGCCTGATCCAGATGTTCGGCAAGACCGTGCTCGGCGTGGACGGCGAGCTGTTCGAGGAGGCGCTGGACGAGGCCAAGCGCACCAAGGGCGTGAAGACCGACGTCGAGCTGGACGCCGGCGACCTGAGCACCCTCGTGGACGAGTTCAAGGGCATCGTCGCCAAGGAGACCGGCCGCGACTTCCCGCAGGACCCGCGCACCCAGATGGACCTGGCCGTCCGCGCGGTGTTCGACTCCTGGAACGGCGAGCGCGCCAAGCTCTACCGCCGCCAGGAGCGCATCCCGCACGACCTGGGCACGGCGGTCAACGTCTGTTCCATGGTCTTCGGCAACCTCGGCCCCGACTCCGGCACCGGCGTCGCCTTCACCCGCGACCCGGCCAGCGGCCACCAGGGCGTCTACGGCGACTACCTGCAGAACGCGCAGGGCGAGGACGTCGTCGCCGGCATCCGCAACACCGTGCCGCTCGCCGAGCTGGAGCGCATCGACAAGGCGTCCTACGACCAGCTCATGAAGATCATGGAGACGCTGGAGACGCACTACAAGGACCTGTGCGACATCGAGTTCACCATCGAGCGCGGCAAGCTGTGGATGCTCCAGACCCGCGTCGGCAAGCGCACCGCGGGCGCCGCCTTCCGCATCGCCACCCAGCTGGTCGACCAGGGCCTGATCGACGAGGCCGAGGCGCTGCGCCGGGTCAACGGCGCGCAGCTCGCGCAGCTGATGTTCCCGCGCTTCGACGACAAGGCCCCCGGGGACGGCAAGGTCCGCCCGGTCGGCCGGGGCATCGCCGCCTCGCCGGGCGCCGCCGTCGGCAAGGCCGTCTTCGACTCGTACACGGCCGTGAAGTGGTCCCGCTCGGGTGAGAAGGTCATCCTGGTGCGCCGGGAGACCAACCCCGACGACCTCAACGGCATGATCGCCGCCGAGGGCATCCTCACCTCGCGCGGCGGCAAGACCTCGCACGCCGCCGTCGTCGCCCGCGGCATGGGCAAGACCTGCGTGTGCGGCGCCGAGGACCTGGAGGTCGACACCAAGCGGCGCCGGATGACGCTCCACGACGGCACCGTCGTGGAGGAGGGCGACCTGCTGTCCATCGACGGCTCCACCGGCAAGGTCTACCTGGGCGAGGTGCCCGTCGTGCCCTCCCCGGTCGTGGAGTACTTCGAGGGCCGCATGCACGCGGGCGCCGCCGAGGCCGACGAGCTGGTCGGCGCCGTGCACCGGATCATGTCCTACGCGGACCGGGTGCGGCGGCTGCGGGTGCGGGCCAACGCCGACAACGCCGAGGACGCCGCCCGCGCCCGGCGGTTCGGCGCCCAGGGCATCGGCCTGTGCCGCACCGAGCACATGTTCCTCGGCGACCGGCGCGAGCTGGTCGAGCGGCTGATCCTGGCCGACACCGGGGACGAGCGGGAGGCCGCCCTCGGCGCGCTGCTGCCGCTCCAGAAGGGCGACTTCGTGGAGCTGTTCGAGGCGATGGACGGGCTGCCGGTCACCATCCGGCTGCTCGACCCGCCGCTGCACGAGTTCCTGCCCGACATCACCGACCTGTCGGTGCGGGTGGCGCTGGCCGAGGCCCGGCACGAGGCGCACGAGAACGACCTGCGGCTGCTCCAGGCCGTGCACCGGCTGCACGAGCAGAACCCGATGCTGGGCCTGCGCGGCGTGCGCCTGGGCCTGGTCATCCCCGGCCTGTTCGCCATGCAGGTACGGGCCATCGCCGAGGCCGCCGCCCAGCGCAAGAACGCCAAGGCCGACCCGCGCGCCGAGATCATGATCCCGCTGGTGGGCACCGTCCAGGAGCTGGAGATCGTCCGCGAGGAGGCCGAGCGGATCATCGCCGAGGTCGAGCAGGCCCAGGGCGTGGAGCTGAAGCTGACGCTGGGCACCATGATCGAGCTGCCGCGCGCCGCGCTGACGGCCGGCCAGATCGCCGAGTGCGCCGACTTCTTCTCCTTCGGCACCAACGACCTGACCCAGACCGTGTGGGGCTTCTCCCGCGACGACGTCGAGGCCAGCTTCTTCACCGCGTACCTGGAGAAGGGCATCTTCGGCGTCAGCCCCTTCGAGACCATCGACCGGGGCGGCGTGGGCAAGCTGGTGCGCCTGGCGACCGAGGCCGGCCGGGCCACCCGCCCCGACCTCAAGCTCGGCGTGTGCGGCGAGCACGGCGGCGACCCGGACTCGGTGCACTTCTTCCACGAGGTGGGCCTGGACTACGTGTCCTGCTCGCCGTTCCGCATCCCGGTCGCGCGGCTGGAGGCCGGCCGCGCGACGGTGACCGGCGGCTGATCACCGCCGCGGTGTACGGGCGGCTGACGCGCCGCCCGGCCACGAACCACCGGAACCGGTCCGGGATCCCCCCGACCCTCACCCCCGGCACTGGCTCCGGTTCGCAAAAGAAGGGGGCGGGCACCTGTGCGGAGGTGCCCGCCCCCTGCCACTCCCCCCATGGGAGCCCTGCCGCCGCGCCCGTCGGCTCGCGCGGCGGCAGAAGTGCCCAGCGCCTGTCTCCCTGCCCGCCACCCCCCACGGGGACGGGCAATCCAGTCCTGGGCACCGCCTGGAATTGCGGACCCGCCAGGGGGTTCACCCGGTGGCGGGTCCTTTTCACGGGCAACAGCATTCCGCGCCCCGGCGGCTCCCCGCGACCCGTTTCAGGTGTGGCCAAAACGGCGTGGTCACCGACTGTGTCAGTGTGCATACTCTTGCGTGATTGGGGGACTGGGGAACCAAACGTCATGTGGGGGTCAGCGTGCTGCGTGTGCACTTCACCGGGGATGATCTGGCGGGGCTGCGGATGGCCGCCCGCCCGGACGCGCTGTGGGAAACCGTTTTAAGTTTCCACCGGTTACGCGACAAACAAGCGGAGTCCGTCTACGGGGAATGGCGGGCGGAAACCAGGAGCCGTTTGCAGGGTGAAACGAGGCTGTTGGCCCCGCTCATTCCCGCCCGCGGCTATTTCCCGGACTTCCTGACCCCCGCCGAGGGCTCGGACGGCTGCGACGCCGGCCTGGAGGCGCTGCGGGCCACGCCGCCCGCCCGGCTGCACGCCGAGGTCTCCCGGCTCGCCGCGGGCCGCTCGCTGCCCTCCTGGGTGGCCGACCTCGGGCAGGGCGCGGAGCGGTCGGTCGGCCGCCTGGTGGACGCCCTGCGGGCCTACCACCGGGCCGCCGTCGCCCCGTACTGGCCGCAGATGCAGACCCGCCTGGAGGCCGACCGCGCGCTGCGCGGCCGGGCCCTGCTGGACGGCGGCGCCGCGGGCCTGCTGGCCGCGCTGCCGCCCGGCATGCGCTGGCGGCCGCCGGTGCTGGAGGCCGACTACCCCGTCGACCGCGACGTCCACCTGCGCGGGCGCGGGCTGCTGCTCCTGCCGTCCTTCTTCTGCCGCCGCACCCCGGTGGCCCTGTGCGACCCCGCGCTGCCGCCCGTCCTGGTCTACCCGATGGAGCACGCGCCGCTCGGCGGGCCGCCGGCGCCGCACCCCGACCGGGCGGGCGGCGACCGGGACCGGGCGCCGGGCACGCTGGGCCGGCTGGTGGGGCACACCCGCTCCGCGGTGCTCCAGATGGTGGGCGGCGGCTGCACCACCAGCGAACTCGCCCGCCGGGTGGGGGTGTCGCCGGCCTCGGCCAGCCAGCACGCCACCGTGCTGCGCGAGGCGGGCCTGGTGCACACGCTGCGGCGGGGCAGCACCGTGCTGCACACCCTCACCCCGCTGGGCGCGGCCCTGCTGCGCGGCGGGCGGCCCGCGTGGCCGGCGGCCGGGTCCGGCCGGCCGGTACGGCGGGGGGCCGTTCAGTCGTCGATGCCCGAGCGCTCCACGCCCGCCACGATGTAGCGCTGGAGCAGCAGGAAGACCAGCAGCAGCGGCAGGATCGACACGGCGGCGGCCACGAACAGCTCGTGGATGTTCACCACCTGGGAGGTGGTGAAGGCCGACAGGGCCACCTGTACCGTCCACGCCTCGCGGTCCTGGCCGATGACCAGCGGCCACAGGAAGGAGTTCCAGGCGCCGATGAACACGATCGTGCCCACGGCCGCGAACACCGGCCGCGAGTTGGGCACCACGATCCGCCAGTACGTGCGCCAGGGTCCGAGCCCGTCCACCCGGGCCGCGTCCTCCAGTTCGCGCGGGAAGCCCAGGAAGTACTGCCGGAAGACGAAGGCGGCGAACGCGCTGAACAGCGTCGGCACGACCAGCCCGCGCAGGGTCGAAATCCAGCCGAGTGTGGACACCAGCACGAAGCTCGGCACGAACGTGACGGCCGCCGGCACCATCATCGTGCCCAGGATCGCGTAGAAGACCGCGTCGGCGTGCCGGTACGGGACGCGGGCCAGCCCGTAGCCCGCCATGGACGCCAGCAGCAGCGTGCCGGCCGTGGTGAGCACCGCGATCAGGGCCGAGTTCGCCAGCGCGTGCGCCATCGGCACGTTCGGGTCCTGAAACAGCTCCCGTACGTTCGACCAGCGCACGTCGCGCGGGAAGAACGTCCAGTCGGGCGCGGTGATGTCCTCCTCCCGCGCCAGGCCGTTGCGTACCAGCAGGTAGAAGGGCACCAGGAACAGCACGGCCAGCGCCGCCAGCAGCGCCGCGCGCAGCGCCCGCCCCACCCGTACCCACGCGTCGTGCATCCGGGCTCACCCCTCCTTGCGGCCCAGGCCGAACCAGCGGGCCTGCGCGACCGTCACCACCGCGATGACCAGCGCCAGGATCACCGCGCCCGCGCTGCCCAGGCCCAGGTTCTGCTCCTGCCCGAGCGCGGTGTAGTACAGGTAGACCAGCGGCGGGCGGGCGTAGGGCGGGTAGCCGCGGGAGTCCGACAGCAGGGTGTAGAATTCGTCGAACGCCTGGAAGGCGTTGATCACCAGCAGCAGCGCCACCGCGACCGACGTGGCGCGCAGCTGCGGGAAGGTGACGTGCCGGAAGACCTGCCAGCCCGGCCGCGCGCCGTCCACCGCCGCCGCCTCGTACAGCTGCGGCGGGATGCGCTGGAGCCCGGCCAGGAAGAGCACCATGTAGAACCCGGCTTGCAGCCACAGCCGCAGGCTGACGACGACCAGCCAGTACCAGGGCGGGTGCGGGGCCGACAGCCACGCCACCTGCTCGACGCCGAACCAGCCCAGCACGGTGTTGGCGAGACCGAACCGCACCCCGTTGAAGACCGACATCTTCCAGATCAGCGCCGCCACCACGTAGCTGCACGCCACCGGCAGGAAGAACACCGACCGGAAGAACGCCCGCGCGCGCGTCAGGCGGTTCACCATCAGCGCCAGCGCCAGCGAGAGGCCGAAGGTGGCCGGCACGATGAAGGCCGTGAAGACGCCGAACGTCGCCAGGCTGCCGGTGAACGCGTGGTCGCGCAGCATGGCCCGGTAGTTGTCCAGGCCCACGAAGCGGTCCGGCGTGACCGTGTTGTGCGCGTCGAAGAAACTGAGGTAGACGCTCCAGCCCAGCGGCACGTACGTGAAGACGGCCAGCCCCACGGCGAACGGTCCGACGAACACCCAGAACCACAGGTTCCGGTTTTGCGGTCCGAGCAGTCTGCGCAGCACCGTCAGCTCTTCCCGGCCGTCACGCGGCGCAGCTCGTCCCGGGTCGCCCGCACCGCCGCCCGCACCTCGCGCTCCGGGTCGGCGCCGTCCCGGATGATCCGGTTCAGCGCGTCCTGGTACCGGGTCCGGGCGGCCGTCGTCCACAGCAGCGGCAGGGCGTGCCCGTGGCCGGTGGCCAGCCGCACCGCCTCCGCGGCCGGCCCGACCCGCAGCGCGCCGGCCTTCCGGGCCAGCGACAGCCGGGCGGGTATGTGGAAGCCGTAGGACAGCGCGAAGTCCAGTTGCAGGTCCGTACGCTCCACCCACAGCCACCGTACGAACGCGGCGGCCCGCGCGCGGCGCCGGCTGCGCGCGTTCACCGCCGAGGCGTACGCGCCCACCGGCACCGCGGGCCGGCCCGCCGGGCCGTCCGCCGGGAACGGCAGCACCCCGAAGTCGTCGCCGAGCGCCTGCCGCACCGCGGGCAGCGCCCACAGGCCCGACCACTGCATGGCCGTCAGCCCCTGGACGAACGCCGACGGATCCGACCAGTCCGACGGCGCGCCCAGCAGCAGCGACCGCCTTGCGTACAGCCGGTGCAGCTTGCCGAGCACGCGGGCGGCGGCCGGGTCGTCGAACCCCACCCTGCCGTCCGCGGTCACCGCCTCCAGGCCCGCCGCGTGCAGCGGCGTGGCCAGCAGCACGCCGGCGCCCGCGTCGTTGCCCAGGAACAGCCCCTTGACGTCTTTGGTGGTCAGCCGCCCGGCGGCGTCCACCAGCTCGTCCAGCGTCCGCGGCGGCGCCACGCCGGCCTTCTCCAGCAGGCTCCTGCGGTAGTAGAGCAGCTGCGTGTCGACCGTCTGCGGCACGCCCCACACCCGGTCCCGGTAGACCATGGGCGCCAGCACCGCCTGGTTGAAGTCGGCGCGCACGTCCCGTACCACGTCGGTGAGGTCGGCGACCTGCCCGCCGCGTATCTGGTCCAGCGTCGGCCCGGCGACCTCGAACACGTCCGGGCCGGAGTCGGTGAGCAGCGCGGCGGCGGTCTGCTGGTCGTAGTTGCCCGGCCGCCACTGCACCCGCACCCGCGCCCTGCGGTACGCCCGCGCGTACCGCAGCACCGCCTGCGCGGCGCCCGGCTCGCCGTACTGGTGGTACCACTGGCTCAGGCCCGGCCCGCTGCCGGACCCGCGCCCGGTGTTGGACCCGCAAGCCGCCACCGGGCCCCCGGCCGCCGCCAGCCCCGCGCCCGCGCCGAGCAGTCCTCTGCGGCTGATGGCCATCGTCGGCGCCCCCTCGCTGCTGTGTGCCGGTCGGGAATGCTACCGACCCGGCGACCGACGATGCGCGGTGAACGCAACGATGGTGTTGCGGGGGCGTGACGGGTTGCCGGGCCGCGGGGCGCGGCTCGGCGGCGCGGCGGGCCCGGCGGCGGGCGCGGGCCGGGCGCCGGGGAGCGTTCGCCCGGACCGCGCGCGGACACGCGGGCGGGCCCTCGCCGTCCGGGGAAGACGGGCGAGGGCCCGGCACGGCGCGCCGCTCGCACCGGCGCCGTGCGACCAGTGGGCCGGGCGGTCAGCCGCCCAGGCCGGCGGGCTCGCTCCCGCTGGTGCGGACCGTGTACGCCGGGACGGTCACCGTCTCGTCGTCCAGGCACTGCCCGGTCACCAGGTCGAAGCGCTGCTTCAGCAGCGGCGAGGCCACGAACGGCCGGCCCGCGGCCGAGCCGATCAGCCCGCGCGAGAGCACGTACGCGCCGGTGAACGGGTCCTGGTTGCCGACCGCGTACGCGGTCCCCGCCCGGTCGAGGAAGACCGCCACCTGCGCGCCGTCCGGCAGCAGCGCGGCCACCCCGCGGCCCGGCGTCAGGTCCGCCAGGTCGCAGACGGGCAGCCAGCGCCCGCCCAGCAGCAGCTCGACGCGGACCGTGGTGTGTTCGGGTGCCAGGGTCATCGGCTGGTGGTCCCTTCCAGGGTGCGTACGGGAACGACGGGACCGGACAGGAACGTCAGGTCCGGCTTGACCTGGTCGCGCTCGGGCACGAACTTCACCGAGGGGTCGGGCACGTCCGGCGCGTTGACGAAGGACACGAAGCGCCGCAGCCGCTCCGGGTCGTTCAGCGTCTCGGCCCACTCGTCCCGGTAGTTCGCCACGTGCTCGGCCATCATGGCCTCCAGCTCGGCGCACAGCCCGAGCGAGTCGTGCACGACCACGTCCCGCACGTGGTCCAGGCCGCCCTCGATGCGGTCCAGCCAGGTGGAGGTGCGCTCCAGCCGGTCCGCGGTGCGGATGTAGAACATCAGGAAGCGGTCGATCAGCCGGACCAGGCCCTCGTCGTCCAGGTCCTGGGCGAGCAGGTCGGCGTGGCGCGGCTCGGCGCCGCCGTTGCCGCCCACGTACAGGTTCCACCCGTTGGAGGTGGCGATCACGCCGAAGTCCTTGCCGCGCGCCTCCGCGCACTCCCGGGCGCAGCCGGACACCGCGGACTTCAGCTTGTGCGGCGAGCGCAGGCCCCGGTAGCGCAGCTCCAGGTCGATGGCCATGCGCACCGAGTCCTGCACGCCGTAGCGGCACCAGGTCTGGCCCACGCAGGACTTCACGGTGCGCAGCGCCTTGCCGTAGGCGTGCCCGGACTCGAAGCCCGCGTCCACCAGCCGCGCCCAGATCGTCGGCAGCTGGTCCACGCGCGCGCCGAACAGGTCGATCCGCTGACCGCCGGTGATCTTCGTGTAGAGGCCGAAGTCGCGCGCCACCTCGCCGATCACGATCAGCTTCTCGGGCGTGATCTCGCCGCCCGGTATGCGCGGCACGATCGAGTACGACCCGTTCTTCTGCATGTTGGCCAGGAAGTGGTCGTTGGTGTCCTGCAACGCCGCCTGCTCGCCGTCCAGGACGTAGCCGCTCGCGCCCACCGTCGGCGCCAGCGAGGCGATGATCGACCCGACGGTCGGCTTGCACACCTCGCAGCCGTTGCCCAGCCGGGCCTCCTCGCGGCCGTGGCTGTCCAGCAGCCGGGCGAAGGAGGTGATGCGCAGCGTGCGGACGATCTCGTACAGCTCGGCGCGGGTGTGCGCGAAGCAGCCGCACAGGCCCTTGTCGACGGTGACGCCGCCGGCCTCCAGCTCGTGGTTGACCAGCGTGGTGAGCGTCTTCACGCAGCTGCCGCAGCCGGTGCCCGCCTTGGTGCACTTCTTCACCTCAGGCACCGTGGTGCACTGGTGCTCGGTGATCGCGTCCCGGATGGCGCCCTTGGTCACGTTGTGGCAGTTGCAGATGACCGCGCTGTCGGGCAGCGCCGACGGGCCGATGGCCACCGGCGCGCCGAGCCCGGAGGGCAGCACCAGCTGCTCGGGCGCGACCGGCGGCACGCAGCCCGCCAGCGGCCGCAGCGTGTCGTACGCGTCGGCGTCGCCGACCAGCACGCCGCCCAGCAGCTCGCCGTCGGCGCCGATCACCAGCTTCTTGTACACGCCCGCGCGGGAGTCGGAGTAGACCACGTCCAGGCAGCCCTCGGCCGCGCCGTGCGCGTCGCCGAAGGACGCCACGTCCACGCCGAGCAGCTTCAGCTTGGTCGAGGTGTCCGCGCCCGTGAAGCCCGCCGACGCCGTCCCCGAAACGGCGTCGGCGGCCACCTTCGCCATCTCGTAACCGGGCGCGACCAGGCCGTACACGCGCCCGTCGGCGGCCAGCGCGCACTCGCCGATCGCGAACACCGCCGGGTCGCTGGTGCGGCACTGCTCGTCCACCGTGATGCCGCCGCGCTCGCCCACCGCCAGGCCGGCCGCGCGCGCCAGGTCGTCCCGGGGCCGTACGCCCGCGGAGAAGATCACCAGGTCGGTGTCGAGCACCGTGCCGTCCGACAGGCCCATGGCGCGCACCGCGCCGTCCTCGCCGGCCACGATCTCCTTGCCCGCCACGCCGGTGTGCACGTGCAGGCCCATGTCCTCGATGGTGCGGCGCAGCGCGGCGCCGCCGCCGTCGTCCACCTGGAGGGCCATCAGCCGCGGGCTGAACTCCACGATGTGCGCGTCCAGGCCCAGGCCCTTCAGCGCGCCGGCCGCCTCCAGGCCCAGCAGTCCGCCGCCGACGACCGTGCCGGTCGTGCAGTTCTTGGCGTACTCCTCGATGGCCAGCAGGTCCTCGATGGTCCGGTAGACGAAGCAGCCCCGGCTGTCCTTGCCCGGCACCGGCGGCACGAACGGGTACGAGCCGGTGGCCAGCACCAGCGTGTCGTACGAGAAGACCTGCCCGGAGCGCGCGGTGACCGTGCGCGCCTCGCGGTCCACCGACACCGCCGGGTCGTCCGTGTACAGCTCGATGCCGTGCTCGGCCATGAAGCCGTCCTCGACCATGGACAGCTCCTCGGCGCTGCGCCCGGAGAAGTACGAGGTCAGCTGCACCCGGTCGTACGCCGGCCGCGGCTCCTCGCACAGCACCACCACCCGGGCGGACCGGGTGACGCCGCGCTCGGCCAGCGCCTCCAGGAACCGCTGCCCGACCATGCCGTGGCCGACGAGCACGATCGTCGGCGGGGTCGGCGGCGCGCCGGCGGTGCTCGGCGTGCTCGTCTCGCTCGTGCTCAGCGTGCTCATGGTCAGGAATCTCCATCGTTGGTGAGCAGGTGCAGCAGGGGAGCCTGCGCGGAGAAGGACAGCGGCTCGTCGTCCTCCCAGGTGCGGGCGAGCGCGCCCACAGTGCCCAGATCGCCGAGCAGGATGCCGCCGACCAGGCGGTCGCCGCGGACGACGACCTTGCGGTAGGAGTTGCGGGTGGCGTCCGTCAGGTGCACCACGTCGTCGCCCGGTGCGGGCTCCGTCTCCCCGAACGCGGCCAGGTCCAGCGGGCCCGCCGCGGTCTGCCCGGCGCCCGACAGCGTCAGCCGGGTCAGCGACCGGGTGCCGGTGTAGCGGGGCGGGGCGGGGTGGTCCACGGCGGACGGGCCCGCGGCGCCGTCCGTGCTGTCCGGGCCGGACGCACCGGCCTGGCCGCATCCGCCGCGGACCCGGGCCGCGAGCACCCGCGCGAGCAGGTCGGCCTGCTCCTGGGCGGGGCCCGCGAGTCCGTAGACGACGCCGTCGTGCTCGGCGCAGTCGCCGACCGCGAACACGTCGGGGTCGCAGGTGCGCAGCTCGTCGTCCACGACGACGCCGCGGGCCACCTCCAGGCCCGCCGCGCGGGCGAGCCCCGCGCGGGGCCGCACGCCGCAGGCCAGGACCACGAGGTCGGCGTCCAGCGCGTAGCCGTCGGCCAGCTCCACGGCCTCGACGGCGACCGGGCCCGGGGCGGCGCTGGTGAGGAACGCGCGGCGCGGGGCCGGACGCCGTCCGAAGCCCTTCCCGGTGTTTCCGGCCTTTTCGGCTACTTCGGCTTCCTCGGCGGGCTCCGCCGCGGGCCGGGCGGCGGGCTGCCCGACGGGCCGGGTGCGCAGGCCGCGCACGCGGCACTCGGTGTGCACCTCCACGCCCAGGGCCGCCAGGTGCCGCTCCAGCAGCCGCGCCGCCTGCGCGTCCAGGTGGCGCTCCATCAGGTGCACGCCCTGCTGGGCCACGACCACCTGCGCGCCGCGCAGCGCCAGCGCGCGGGCCGCGGACACGCCCAGCAGCCCGCCGCCGATGACCACCGCCCGCACGCCCGGCCGGATGGCCGAGGCCAGCGCCAGGCAGTCGTCCATGGTGCGGAAGGCGTGCACGCCCTCCGGCAGCTCCGGGCCCTGCGGCGCGGCCGCCCGCTCGTGCGGGAACAGGCCGCGCAGCGGCGGCAGCACCGGGTTNAACAGGCCGCGCAGCGGCGGCAGCACCGGGTTCGAGCCGGTGGCCAGCACCAGCGTGTCGTAGGGGACGCGGCTGCCGTCGTCGCACAGCACCTCGGCGGTGTCCCGGTCGATCCGGACCGCCCGCACCGCGCTCAGCCGGCGCGCCTCGGCCGGCTCGGGCAGCGCGATGACCTCCGCGCCGTACCGCCCGGCGAGCACCTCCGCGAGCAGCACCCGGTTGTACGGGCCGTGCGGCTCCTCGCCGATCACGGTCACGTCGGCCTCCGGCGCGGCGGCCAGCAGCTGCCGCGCGAGCCGTGTGCCCGCCATGCCGCCGCCGACCACCACCACGCGGTGGCGGCCCGGCTGACGCGGTTCCGTGTTCGACCTCATGTCCGGAAGGGTGCGGCGCGCCTGTTACCCGTCCGCATCACCGCCGTTTCCCCCACGCAACGCTGCCCTCAGCGCACGCCACCGGCACCTGTGAGCAGTGCGGTGCGTCACCCGGCCGGCCCCGCCGACCCCCCAACCGCCCCGCTCAGAGCGGGTCTACGGGCGTTACGCAGGGACGTTGCGCGCCGCCCGCGCGGGATGCGCACACGGGTGGCGTATGTCATACGGGCCACCCGCGCGGGCCGGCGGCCGCCCGGGAAGCCCGTCCCGGAAGCACGCCGCGGGGGCTACGCGCGGGCCGCGCGTTACGCCGGGGGGTCGGCCGACAGCAGCGGCGCGGAGAACCGCACCGGCAGCCGCGCCAGCGTCTTCGTCCACGGCGACGCCACCCACACCAGCTCGTCCTCCGGCACCGCGATCTCCATGTCCGGCAGCCGGTGCAGGACGGTGTCCACGGCCGTGCGCGTGATCAGCCGCGCCGGGTCCCGCGCCGGGCAGGCGTGCGGGCCCGCGCCGAAGGACAGGTGCGAGCGGTTGCCCACGACCGGCCGGCCGTCCTCCGGCAGCGCCTCCGCGTCGGCGTTCGCACCCGCCACCCCCATGATCAGCATGTCCCCGGCGCGTATCGCCCGGCCGCCGAACCGCACGTCGCGGGTGGCGTACCGGCCCGGGATGTTGGCGGTGGGCGGGTAGCGCCACAGCACCAGGTCCAGCGCGTCGTCCGCGGTCAGGTGCCCGCGGGTCAGCGAGGAGCGGAAGGCCGGGTCGGTCAGCAGCACCCGCAGCGTCGAGGTGATCCAGTTGAGCGTGGTCGTGTGGCCGGTCATGGCGAGCACCACCAGGTTGTGCAGCACCTCGTCGTCGGTGAAGCCGGCCGGGTGGGCCAGCAGCCAGGAGGTCACGTCCGCGCCCGGCCGCCGCTTCTTGGCGGCCACCAGATCGCGCAGGATGCCGGTCATCAGCCGGTTGGCCTCGGCCGCCGCCGCGGTGGCCCCGGCCGCGCCCACCACCGCCTCGACCACCCGCGCGCCCTCGGCCTCGCCGAGTCCCAGCAGCCGCGTGACGACCTCCAGCGGCAGCACGCGGGCGTACCCGGCCACCAGGTCCACCTCGTGCCGGTCGGCGAAGGAGGCCACCAGCCGCTCGGCCGCGGCCCGCACCGAGCGCACCAGCTCGTGCCCGTCCACCCGGGCCAGCGCGTCCGCGACCGCGCCGCGCATCCGCCGGTGCTGCCGCCCGTCGGCGAACAGCACCGCCGGCCGCCAGCCCACGAACGGCATCAGCGGCGAACCGGTCGCCACCCGCCCCTCGCGCAGCGGCCGCCAGCGCCGCGGATCGTGCGAGAACGTCTCCTCGTCCCGCACCAGCTGGAGCAGCTCCCGGTGGCCGAGCACCAGCCACGCCTCGACGCCCGGCGCGATGGCCACGGGCGCCACCGGGCCGTGCTCGCGGCGCAGCCGCTCGTACAGCGCGGTCAGGTCGCTGTCCAGCATCGCCCCGAACAGCGGCGTACGCCCGGCCGCGCCCGCCGGCCCCTCCCGGTCCGGCGCGCCCGGCGTACCCGGCGTACCCGTCGGCTCGGTGGTCATCGTGTCTCCCTGGCGAGCGAGAGGAGGTGGCGGACCAGGACGGCCAGCGCCCTGAGCGAGGAGGGCCGGTCCCGGGCGTCGCAGACACCCAGCGGCGTGTCCGGCAGCAGGTCCAGGGCCGCGCGCAGGTCCTCCTCGCGGTGCCGGACGCTGTCGGGGAAGGCGTTCACGGCGACGCTGAACGGCATGTCCAGGTCCTCCAGGTAGCCGAGGGCGTCGAACGACGCCTCCAGGTGCCGGGTGTCCACCAGCGCCAGCGCGCCCAGCGCGCCGCGCGCCAGCTCCCGCCACACCGGCAGAAACCGCCGCTGGCCCGGCGCGCCGAACAGGTACAGCACCAGGTCCCCGCCGAGCGTGAGCCGGCCGAAGTCCAGGGAGACCGTGGTCGTCGCCTTCGACGGCCGCACGGCGGTGTCCACCCGCGCGCCCGCGCGGGTCATCATCGCCTCGGTGAGCAGCGGCCTGATCTCCGAGACGGTGCTGATCAGCGTGGTCTTGCCGACGCCCAGCGGGCCGACCACCAGGATCTTCGCCGCCCCGGTCACGGTGGACGGCACGTACAGGCCCGGCGCGGACCCGGCCCGGCCGGCGGCCTCCCCGCGGGTGCCGGCCGGCCCGCCCTCGCCGGGGGCGTCAGAGCTGGCTCTCCAGTCCATCGAGCACCTTCCTCAGCAGGTCCGTACGGGCCCGCTCGGCCACCGGCACCGGCGGGCGAGCCGCGATGTGCCCCCACGCGACGAGATCGGCGAGCAGCACCTGGACGACGGTCGGCGGCAGCCCGAGGTGCGCGGCGACCTCGGCCGCCGACAGCAGGCCCTGGCAGAAGTCCACGATGCGCCGGTACTCGGGCTGCGCGGCGGGCGGCAGCTCCTTCCCCGACGCGACGACCAGCGTCTCCAGCGGCAGCCCGTCCTCGGGCGTGCCCGCGCGCCCCTGGGTGATCACGTACGGCCGCACGGCGGGCGGCGTCCGCTCCTCGGGGGGGCCGGTCATGACGCCGGGGGCGTGCTCGGCTCCCGCGGCGCGCTGCTCAGGTGCGCGCCGATCTTCACCACCAGCACCTGCGTCTGCTGGGCCACCAGGCCCACGTCCGCGGCCAGGTCGGTGGCCACGCCCAGGGACGCGCCCAGGCCCGCCGACGTCAGCAGCAGGAACCCGCTGTCGGACTCGATCATCAGCTGCCGCACGCGCGTCCCGCCGCCGTACAGCAGCCCCGTCGCCGACTGGCCGGTGACCGCGAGCGCCGCGCAGGCGGCGGCCAGCGCGTCCGCCTCGTCCACGCCGAGGCCCAGGCCCTCGCCGGTGAGCCCCGGCGCCGAGTCGTGGCCGAGCCGCAGCCCGTCCTCTGACACGACGACGGCGTGCCGGACCCCCGGTATGCGTGTCAGGGGGTGCAGCATCCAGCCCAGGTCGGGCAGCCTCGTCACCGATCCCGCCACGGCTACCGGCCTCCTTCTCGGTCGTCCGGGCGCCGGTCCGGGTCGGCGGCGCGAGGCGGGTCGGGCGCCCGGTCCGCGTGCCCGTCCCCGCTGCCGGACGGGCCCGGGGGACGGCTCCCGGGCCGCTCGGTGTGCGGCTCGCGCCGCTCCCCGTGGTGCTGCTCCCGCTGCTCGTGGTCTTCCGCGGCGCTCCCGGGGTGGTGCTCCGGGCCGGTACTCGCGCGGCGGCCGGCGGCCTCGGCGCGGCCGCGGCGGGTGCCGGAGACGACGCTGAGGATCGAGGCGCGGGCGGCCTCGGGCGTCCAGGAGCCGCCGCCCCGCCTGTCGGCGCCGTCCGCGCCCGGCGTGGCGCCCGCGCCCGGGGCGGTGCCCGTGCCCGGCGT
>NZ_JAVSCF010000118.1:0-19222 GCF_031932565.1 Streptomyces sp. B1866 | reverse complement strand
GGCGTACTCACGGAGCACGAACGGCGCCCCGCCGCTGTCGAGGGGTGCGGCGGCCGTTCCGGAGGGCGGGGGTGCCTGGAGCAGCCGGTGCGCCCGGGCGACGTTGGCGGCCTCGGTGGCCCGGGCCACCGCCTCCAGCATGCGCGCGGCACGGCGGTCGGCGTCCTCATAAGAGGCGGGCACCAGGTACAGCGGCGCCCCGCCGAGCCCCCGCCACGGCCGCTGCCTGCGTTCCGCGCTCACCGGGAGACCACCACCCCGTGGATGCGGCGCGGCCCGGTGTCGATCCCGTACGAGNACCGGGAGACCACCACCCCGTGGATGCGGCGCGGCCCGGTGTCGATCCCGTACGAGGCCAGCCACGCGTCCCGCCGCCGCTGCCGCTGCGCCCGCCGCTCGGCCCGGCTCGCCTGCGCCCGCCGCACGCGCGCGGCCCGCTCGGCCCGCTCCCGGGCGGCGACCTCCCGCTCGTGCGCGACGACGAACGCGCGCACCAGGGGCTCGTCCACCGGCCAGAACACGTCGTCCGCCGGGTCGGGTACGGCCCGGGGCAGGCGCAGCGTCGGCGTGTCCAGTTCCCCGGTGTCCACAGGCGGAGCGACGGCGGCCCAGGCCCCGGCCGTACCCTTCCACCAGACGGTCGCACGCGGTGCCGGAACCGGCGCGGAACCAGCCCGGTGACGGCCCGGCTTTCGGCGTCCGAAAATCCGCTTCACCAAACCGGTGAAACGCTCGATAGGATCGCTCATGTCTTCAGCTCCTCGTTAGCTGGAGGCCACGCCCCGGGGCCGTTTGCGCGGTCGCCGGGGTTTTGTCGTGACCCTGCCGGAAGCCGCTTCCCGCCGAGGCCGAACCGGAGCCGGGGGATACTCCGCATTCGCAATCGCCCGACGGGAAGCGGGGGTTACACATTCGTCCCTGGAGCGTTACTCTCGCCAGAGGTGACGCGGGGTCAGGCGGAGCCTGACCACGAGAGTTTGTTCGACAGTCGAGCGAACGTGCGATTTCAGGCGGAGGTCTGGCGGTATGGCAGAGCGGGAGAAGGACGAACGGCTCACGCTGCCGGAGGTTTTGGGCAACGAGTTAAAGCGACGCCGCGACCGCAGCGGCTTGTCCCTGCGGGACCTGGGCGACAAGACCAGGTTCGACCACTCGTACATCGGCAAGGTCGAGCGCGGGGTTCAGGCGCCGTCCGAGAACCTGGCGCACGCTTTGGACGACCTGCTCGACACGGGCGGGACGTTCTTCGAGCTGCTGGAGGTGATCACCGGCGGGACGATCCAGGAGTACCAGCGGAAGGGAGCCGAGTGGGAACTGAGGGCGGAGCGCATCCGGGTCTTCGCGAGCAGCACGATTCCCGTCCTGTTGCAGACCGAGGACTACGCGCGGTCGCGGATCAGCTCGGAAAAGCCGAAGGCGCCGAAGAGCGACATCGATGACGCCGTGGCGATTAGGCTGGCGCGCCAGCGGGTCTTCGACCGCGAGGACCGACCGCCATACTGGGCCGCGATGGACGAAGCGGCACTTAGGCGGCCAATCAGGGACAGGAAAGCCATGGCCGACCAGTTGGCACATATACTACGGGTGGCCGAAAATCCGGATGTCACGCTCCAGGTCGTGCCGTTCGACCGCGGTGACTACTGGATGCTGGGCGGGTCGCTGACCCTCCTCACCACACTACGCGGGACAACCATCGCGTACGTGGAGTCCTTCGGCTCCGGAGAGTTGGTAGAGTCGACACGGCGAGTCGTCGAGCTGGCCCAGCAATTCGACTGGACGTCCTGTCTGGCACTTCCGGAACGGGAATCGCTGGACCTCATCGGACAATACCTGGAGGAGTACCGGTGAACGAGATGCGCAGCCTGGAAGCGGCCCAGTGGCGCAAGTCGACCTATAGCGGCATGGAAAACAACTGCGTCGAGGTGGCCGACGGATTCCCGGGCGTCGTACCCGTCCGCGACAGCAAGAACCCCCACGGCCCCGCCCTCGTCTTCCCGGCCCACGCCTGGACCGCCTTCGTCACCACGGTGAAGCACGCGGAGACGCCCACCGTCTGATC
The DNA here is from genome assembly GCF_031932565.1 of Streptomyces sp. B1866. NCBI lineage: Bacteria > Bacillati > Actinomycetota > Actinomycetes > Kitasatosporales > Streptomycetaceae > Streptomyces > Streptomyces sp. B1866. The sequence continues at coordinate 17,163 of NZ_JAVSCF010000118.1, read as the reverse complement.
TCCCGTCCGGGTCATCAGCGCACCACCGGTTCCCATCAGAAATTGTCTGGAGGAGTCCAGTGAACGAGATGCCTAATCTCAGCGCGGCACGATGGCGCAAGTCGACCCACAGCGGCCTGCAGAACGACTGCGTCGAGGTGGCCGACGGATTCCCGGGCGTCGTACCCGTCCGCGACAGCAAGAACCCCCACGGCCCCGCCCTCGTCTTCCCGGCCCACGCCTGGACCGCCTTCGTCACCACGGTGAAGCACGCGGAGACGCCCACCGTCTGATCTCCCGTCCGGGTCATCAGCGCACCACCGGTTCCCATCAGAAATTGTCTGGAGGAGTCCAGTGAACGAGATGCCTAATCTCAGCGCGGCACGATGGCGCAAGTCGACCCACAGCGGCCTGCAGAACGATTGCGTCGAGGTGGCCGACGGATTCCCGGGTCTCGTACCCGTCCGCGACAGCAAGAACCCCCACGGCCCGGCCCTCATCTTCCCGACCGGTGCCTGGAACGCCTTCGTCACCACCGTGAAGCAGGTGGAGACGCGCACCTCCTGACCCACGGCTCAACGGCTGGGCGGCAGTCCCGAAAACACTTTCGGGGACCGCCGCCCAGTCGGCGCGCAAGAACCGCTTGCCCTCGCCCCATAAGACGCGACGCACCGGCCCTTCTCATGCCGCTTGGGCTCTGGGCGGCGCTCGCGGGAGTCGATTCCGCACCGGGCACGCGCCGCGCGACCGCGCCCCGGATGAGTGTCAAGGGACTACCGTGGCTCGGCGTGACGACGAGTTTTCTTTGGCATCGCGTGTGGCCCGCCCCTGAAACCCTGCCGGTACGCCAGGTGTACGCCTGGATCCTGGACGAAGCCGGGCGGGTCCTGCTGATCGACATGCCTGGAGGATGGAACCTTCCCGGTGGCACTCCGGAGGATCACGACGCCGACTGGCAGGCCACCTTGCGCCGGGAGGTACTGGAGGAGGCGGACGTGACGCTGAGCGATGTGGTTCCGCTCGGCTACCAGGAGGTTCGCGCGGACGACGCAGAGCCGTTCGCACAGCTTCGGGTGGCCGCGCGGGTGGCGGAGTGGCGTGAGGCGACGCAGGACCCGGACAGCGGCCTGGTCTACCCGCGGGTGTGGGTGCCGCTCGACCGGGCGGCCGGTCTTCTCGGCTGGGGTGAGCCGGGCCGGGCCCAGGCAGCCGCAGCCGCCCAGGTCGCGTGCGAGGTCTACGGCTTCGTCGCCGCGGCGGCGGTCGCCCAGGGCGCCAGCGCGGTCAGCACGCCGGTGATGCAACGGGTGTAGTCGCGGGTGGCAACCAGGGCGGCCCCGGCCGCGCGCAGCCGCTCGACCTGCTCCGGTGGAGCGGTGAGCGCGCGGAGCACGGCATCGGCGAGTGCCTGCGGATCGTTGGGAGGCGCCGTGTACCCGGTGGTGCCCTCGATGACAGTCTCGGCCAGGCCACCCGCGGTGGTCGCCACCACCCGAGCCGCTCCGGCGGCGAACGCCTCCAGAGGGATGCGGCCGAGCGGTTCGGCTCGCGAAGGCACCACAACCGCGCGCAGCCTCGGATGGTGCAGCAGGCCCGGCAGACCGGGGTGGAACCGCGTCCACAGGGTCACGTCGAGTCCGAGTTCAGCGACGTGCTCGCGCAGGTGGCGCTGGTACGCGGTGGGCCCGGCGTCGGTGACCGCTGCCAGCAGCAGGTGGGGCGCGCGCACGCCCCGGCGGGTGAGTCGGGCCAGCGCGTCGAGCAGGTCCTCGAACCCCTTGTAGGGCTGGGCTCGGCCCATGGCCAGGACGAATCCGTTTCGCGCTTCGGCGGGCAGGGGCGGGGCGGCGTCCAGCGGGACGCGGTCGGCGGCGGCCAGGCCGCCGGGGACGTCGAGGATCTGTGCGGCGGGGACGCCCTTGCCGACCAGCAGGGCGCGCATGTGGGCACTGATCGCGCCGATCACGGCGCCACGCTGGGTCCATCCGGCCAGCCCCTGTTCTTCCCAGGCGGCGCGCTCGGCGTCGGCGTGGTGGTCGGCGCAGGAGCGCGGCAGGTACAGCAGCCGCCAGCCGACGGGAGGTTCGAGCAGGGGGCCGAGTCCGGCGAACGGCTGGTCGATGGCGATCAGCAGCCCCTGCTGGTGGCGGGCCGCCAGCTCGTGGAGGACGGCGGCGGCGTGCTGGTTCAGCCGCTGGAAGGCGACGAGGTCGCCGAACCGCCGCATCCCGCCAGTGCCGTTGTCCAACGGGATGACCTGGTACGGCACAGCGGCGAGCCGCCCGTGCGCGGCCTGGTGCGCGGCGCGGTCGTACTCGGGGCTGCCGGGGAGCAGCAGCACCGGCAGCAGCACGAGACCGATGCCGGGGGCCAGCGCGCCGACGACGGCGTCGAGCAGCGCGCGGTTGCTGCGCCCGGCCCCGGTGCCCGTGCCGAAGTAGCCGTCGTGCAGGGCGACTGCCACCACCGGCGCGTTCACCGGTCACCGGCCAGTTCCACCACGCGGACCAGCTCGCCGGGCCCGGCGGCGCCGTCCACGAGCGACAAGGGCACGGTGGCGATCCGCGCGGCCAGACCCGGATGCGCACCGTCCAGCGCGGCGGCCGGGTCGCGGTAGAACGCGCGCAGCCGGTCCAGTACTGCGGTGTCCGACCATGGGTGCCCGGCCTCCTGTCGCCCGTGGCGGCGCTGGAGGCTGATGTTCGGGGGCAGGTCGAGGACGATCCACCGCAGCGGCAGGACCAGCCGCCCGGCCGAGAGGTGGCCATGCGCCCAGGCGGCGCGCTCGGAGAGGCCGCCGGTGCTCGCGGCGAAGGCCAGGGCCGTCAGCCAATCCCGGTCCACCCACACTGCTCCGGTGAGCCGACGCAGTTGGGCGCTCTTGCACAGCCAGTTGGCCAGATGGCCGTCCTCGTCGCGATGGTGGGGGTGTCGAGGGTGGGCGAGGAGTTCGCCGTCGTCTGTGGTGTACTCGCCGAGCACCGTGTGCCCTACGCGGGCGAGGGCGGCGAGCAGAGTGGTCTTCCCGGCACCAGGCATGCCCTCGACCACCGTGACCATCGCGTCAGAAGAGGGCATCCTGTTCCACCCCCTGGTCTTTCAGCACGTCGAGAGCGGCGGTGAAGGCGGCGCCGGGCTCCGGGCGGCGCAGCGCCCAGCCTGCCAGTAGCCGCGTGTCCACGAGTACAAGCCCGGCTGCCGCGTCGAGGTACAGGTCGGTGCCGATCCGGCACACCACCTTCCCGCCCAGCACATGCCCGCAAGCGAGCGGCAGCACGGCCGCCGCTGGGTGCAGCCCTTCTTCGGACAGGCCGTAGGCGGCAGTGTGGTCTTCGGCTTGCGGCTCGCAGCGGGTCTGCCCCTCCGGCCAGGCCAGGTGCCGCGCGCGGGCGGCGGTGGCGAGAAGGTCGGCGGCGCGCTGGTCCGCGGTGCCGGGGCGGGTTCGGGCGGCGCGCTTGCGGGCGGAGGTAACCCGGTCGGGCAGGCCGCCCGCCGAGCCGAGCAGGTGCTCGGCTCGGCGGGCGGAAGCCAGGGTGCCGGTCGAAAGGATCAGGGAGGTGAGCGCCCCCTGCTCCAGCAGCCGGACGGTGCCTCGTTCGGCAGCGGTAATGCCGACCTTGATCCCGGCGCCCGCGTGGTGGGCGAGGTAGACCGCGAACGGCCGTGGATCGTCCAGCCGGGTGTCCGCGGCGATCGAGCTGGACCGGTCCAGTGCTTGGCAGGAGGCGCACTGCGCGGTACGGGCGGCCGGGGCGACCGGTACGGCAGCCGGGCAGGTGAGTCGACGGCCCGCCCGCCAGACGCCGACGCACCGCCGGTCGGCTCCTGCGGTCAGGGCGAGGTCAGCGCCGATCGGGAGCGGGCTGGAGCGGGTGGCCCCGCCGCTGGGGGCCGACCACTCCAGCAGTGCCGTCTCCTCGTTCCAAATGAGCCCGGTAGCCCGCCAGGCGGGCGGCGAGACGCCGTTCATCACTCTCCCATCGCCGGTACAGCCGAGTGAGCTCGTCCCAGCCTGCCAGCAGCGCGATGTCCGCGAGGGCCTCGGCCGGGTTGTCGGGCATGTGCAGGTGGTTGCGCAGCATGCCGACGCCCAGGTCGGCGCGGACGGTGCGTTTCAGCGCGGCCCCGCACGCAACGGCGTCCGTGCCTCCGGCCAGCACCACGACCTCGACGGTGCCGCTGGTCAGGTAGGCGGTGCGCTGGGCGACGAACTCGGCGCCATAGGCGTCCGGGTACAGCCGGTCGCAGTCGGCGGCCGTCAACTGCCGGTCCACCACGTGTACCTCGCGCAGCGCGGTCCGTAGTCGGGAGCGGATCGTCCGGCGCGGGGCGCCGGGCTTAAGCAGCGCGAGGGTCAGACGCTGCGGCACTGCGGGCAGTCGGCCCTCGGCGAGCGGAGCGCGCATCGCCTCGGCCCAGGTGCGGTGACAGCCGCAGCCGCGCCCGTCATGCCCGGGGTGACCGGGCAGCGGGAGCACGATCTGCGCGGCGGCAACCTCCGCACACGCAGGGCAGGCCCCCCACGTCCCGGGCTCGGGCCTGATGCGGCCGAGCGAGCGCGCGGCCACCCACCAGGCGTCCCACGGGTGGCACAGCATCGGCAGCCTGCCCGGCCGGACGGCCAGCACCTGGTCCAGGGCCAGGCCGAGGACGGCCGCCAGAGGTCCGCGGCCCACGCCCGAGGCAGGGGCGGTCACCCGAGCACCGCCTCGGCGGTGGCGGCGCACTCGGCCGACTCTGTCAGCGTCAGCTCCAGCCGCTCCACGCCGGGGCATGCGGTGCTGATCCGCCGGGCGAGCTGCGCCACGAGGTAGCAGGCCAGGGCCTCGGTGCTGGTGCCGGAAGTCGGCAGCAGCACCACCCACGCCTTCGGCAGGGTGAAGCAGGCTCCGCCACCGTTCACCTGGATCTGGCCCTGGTCGGCATCCTCGACCGAGACGCCTGCCGTGCGGGTAGCGATGAGGGTGCGGCGCTTGAGCGGCGTGATCACCTCGCGCAGGTGCTGTTTGAGGACGCGGAAGTCGGCGACCAGACCGGTCTCGTCCGCAGGCCCCCACGCGGCGAGTTCGACCTGGTAGGTGTGGCCGTGCAGCGGCTCGAACACGCCGTCGTGCAGACCGGTGTGCGCGGCGTTGAAGTCCCAGCCCACGCCGCCGACCTTCGCCCGCAGCAGGGGGCGCGCATCCGGCTGAACGGTCGTCATGACGCACTCACCGCCAGGGACACGAACTCCGCGCGGGCAGCGGCGTCGTCCAGCAGGACTCCGCGCAGCGCGGAAGTGGTCGTGCGCGAGCCGGTGGCGCCGACCCCCCGCAGGGTCATGCAGGTGTGCTCGGCACTCAGCAGCACGCCAGCCCCGGCCGGATCGAGGTAGTCGACCAGCCAGTCGGCGATCTGCCCGGTCAGCCGCTCCTGGACCTGGAGACGGCGCGCGCAGTGGTGGACGACCCGAGCGACCTTGCTCAGGCCCAGGATGCGCTTGCGGGGGACGTAGCCGATGTGGGCAACGCCGGTGAACGGCAACACGTGGTGCTCGCATACCGATACAAAGCGAATGTCGCGGACCAGCACGAGCTGGCCGGGCTCGGCGGTGGCCTCGAAATCGGTCGCAGTGAAACCGGGCGGAGTGGTCATCTCCTTCAGCGCCCGCACCATGCGGCCCGGGGTGGCCTCCAACTCGGGATCGGACAGGTCGACGCCCAGCGCGGCCAGCATGCGGGCGGCCAGATCCGCGGCGTCGTCCAGGCTCGCGGAGGTGAGGGTGGTGGTCGGCACGGTCACATGAACTCCTCGGCACATCAAAGCCCCAAGTGGAGCTACCGGGTTCCGGGACGGGTGGTGCCTGGTGGTGCTCAGGGTCGACGCGGTTCTTGCCAGGGACAGACAGCGGCAACGGCAGACTTGCACTCGCACCCGCCGCAGAGCGGAACCAGTCACAGCACGAGGCAGTCTCCGCCGGGTCGTACGGCTCGCCGATCCCGTTGATCACACCTACACGGCCGGAGCGAGTGTCGAAGACCCTCACACCGCGATGCACTCACGCCGGATTGCTCTCGGCCCGGTGCCCGGTGGAGCCTACGACTCCCTCCTGCCGTACGAATGATTGCTGACAGCGACAGCATGCTCACAGACTCGGGGGGAAAGTAACCCGCCTTGGGGTACTTCCGCCCTGCCGTCCTCCTTGACACTGCCCCACCCGGGGCGGCTCGGCCTACCGCCCGGCGCCCGCGGCGGCCGACCCCATCCAGGCAGCCAGCGCCCGCACGTCCTGACCGACCTTCCGGTACTGCCCGGCCAGCACTCGCACCGCCTCCCGGGCCATCGGGTGATAGCGAGTCTGCTGCGGGGCCACTTCGCGGGCCTGCTGTAGCGCCGCGAGCGCCGCTTCCCGGTCGCCCGCCGCCAGGAAGGCGCGGGCTGCGTCGATGTGATGATGCCCGCGACGCGTGCGCGGCAGCGAAGGCGGCAGGCGAAGCGCTCTCGCCTTCCCTGCCGCGATCTCGGGATGCCGCAGCTCGACCTGGGCGGCAACCTCGTGCACCGCAGTGTTCACCGGGCCGAACGTCAGATGGTAATGCACCCGGTCCGCCCCGCCGTGGACCTGCCCGGCCAGCCGCTCGGCCTGTTCGAGGTGGTGGGCGGTCGCTTGCTCGTTACGGGCCCGGGAGGCGAGCGTGACCTCGCGCAGCCGCAGACTGCCCAGCAGTGTCACCGCGGTCGGCGACGGGGCCGCGCCGACCTGCTCCGCCAGCTCGTTCCGCGCATCGGCCAGCAGCCGCAGTCCCGCCCCGTACTCCCGGGCCGCCTGGAAGCCCCCGGCCCGCGACCATCGGGCCAGCGCCACCGACAGCGCGTCGCCCGACAGTTCCGCCGCCCACCGCTGCCGATCCTCCAGCAGCGACGCCAGATCCGCATATCCGAGCCGGTAGGCCAAGCAGTGCGCCATGTAGTAGCACGAGGCCAGCAGCTTCGCGGCCCGCCGCTTTTCCTCTCCGTCCAGCCGGTGCACAGCGGCCGTGAGCTCCTCCAGCAGCGCGGGCAGCGCCAGTCCCAGCCGGGTGTAGCGGGCCGCCGCCCGGTGCCGCGTCGCCGCCCCGACATCAGCCGCGATCTCCTCCAAGGGCCGCGACCCGGTACGACAGGCCGACGGAAGATCGTACGCCCGCGCCACCGTGCGAATCGCCGCGACCGGGGCGTGCACCCGCTCATCCGCACGGCATTGCCCCCGGTAGGGCTGCCCAGTCAGCTCCTCCACACTCACCGCCAGCGTCCGCGCCGCGGTGTGCAGGAAGCCATACGTGGGCAGCCGCTCGCCCCGCTCCACCTTGCGGACGCTGCCCAGCGACAGGTGGGCGTGTTCGGCGAACTCCCGCTGGGTGTACCCGGCGAGCTTGCGGTAGGAGGCGATCCGCGCACCGCTGCTCTCGTCCGAACCGTCCGTCATCCCGGCCTCCGGCGTTGGAAGTTCACCGGCTCCCCACGGTACCGGCGCCGCAGCCTCCGGGGTACGCCTCCCAGGTCGCTCCTGCCCTCCTGACGCTGCCTCGGCCTGGCGTTCCCGCAGGGCCGGACCACCGGCCCCGGATCCGGGCGGCAGCTCACGTCCAGCTCGAAACGGCCGTCCGGGAGGAAGCTGGGACACCTCTGGGAGCGTCAGCCGACCCCGAGGAGGGTGTGCACGGCGCGCTGGTAGACGGCGTACACAGTGGGGAGTTCCGCGAGGCGGGCGCGCTCGTCGGTGCCGTGGAGCCCCTCGTACGGCAGGCCGAACCCGGCGGTGGCCGCGATGCCCTCACCGGCGAGCAGGTTGCCGATGTTCGAGGGCCCCGCGGTCTTCGCACGCACGGTGAGCCCGGCCTCTGCGGCGGCGCTCAGCAGGGCGGCGGCGGGCTGCTCGTCCGCGCGGAGGCGGAAGGGGGGCCAGGTGGCGACCGGAGTGATCTCGGTCGGCGTCGGAGCGGGCAGTTCCGCGTCGAGTTCGGCGACGGCCTCGCGGACAAGGGTCTCGGCGTCGTGGGCGTCGAAGACCGGGGTGGTGCGGATGTCGATGTTCAGGTCGCACCGGTCGGGAGTGACCGAGAAGCCCTGGCCGCCGTGGAAGGAGGTGACCGACAGTTTCGGCGGCAGCGGAAACCCGGAGCCGTCCCCCGCGCCGGGCAGTTCGGCGGCGTCGAGGAGGCGGACGAGGTGCGCGGCGCGGGAGATGGCGCCGACCACGGCCCGGCTTGACCCGGAGTGCCCGGCGGGGGCGTGCACGGCGACGGTGGCCCGCCACAGCCCCCGGCCACCGACCACGACCTCCTCCAACCCGGGGTATCCGATCATCACGCCCGCCGGACGGCCCGCCTCCGGGTCGGCGAGGTAGGCGCGGGCCCCGCCGAAGCCGCCGGTGTGCTCGTCGACGTCCAAGAGGACGGCGAGTCCGCCGCGCAGGGCCTCGGTGCGGGGCGCCAGGTCGGCCGCGATGTGGCAGAACATGGCGGCAGCGAGTTTGGAGTCGGCGGCCCCCCGGCCCAGCAGCCAGCCCTCACGGACCTCGCCGGAGGCCGGGGGAAACGACCAGGCGGCCTCGTCGCCGTACGGGGCGGTGTCCACGCAGGCGTCCAGCGTCCACCACGCGCCCGGTCGGCTCCCGCGGACTTCCACCAGCAGCCCCACCAGCTCACCGGTGTCGTCGTGTAGACGGCGGTGCGGCAGGCCATGGGCGGCAAGCCAGTCCTCCAGCACGCTCAGGACGGGCCCGTAGTCGTCGATCCCCGCCCGGCTGGGACGCCGGATCAGCTCCTGGGCGAGACTTACCACGGACGCCGTGCGGGCCTCGGACACCTGCTGAAGGTTCTCGCTCACGCTTCTCCCCTGCCCTTCGCGTGTGCCGTACCGGCAGTGTGCGGACGGCCTCGGTCCGTCTCCACCGGCCGCGCGCACGCGCATACCTCGCGGCCATGGTGGACTACCCGACGGCCCTGACAGTCACGCGGCGGGCAGCCGGTTGATCGGGTGGTCGTCGGTGGCCCACAGGTACTGGACGGCGTACGCGCGCCACGGCCGCCACGCCGCCGCGTGCCGGGTCAGGGCAGCCGGGGTGCCGGGGAGGCCGAGCGCGGCGGCGGCGCGGCGGATGCCGAGGTCGGTGGGGGTGAACGCGTCCGGGTCGCCCAGGGCGCGCATCGCGATCACCTCCACGGTCCACGGGCCGATGCCCGGCAGCGCGGCCAGCCGCGCGCGGGCCTGCTGCCAGTCGTCGCCCACGCCCAGGGCGATCTCCCCGGCGGCGAGCGCGGCGGCCAGTGCGCGGAGGGTGTCGCGGCGGGCGCGGGGCAGGGCGAGGGTGGCCGGGTCGGCTTCGGCCAGCGCCTCGGGGCGGGGGAAGAGGTAGGCGAGGGTGCCGTCGCGGCGCGCGTCCAGAGGCTTGCCGTAGGCCGCCGCCAGCCGGGCCGCGTGCGTACGGGCCGCCGCCGTGGACACCTGCTGGCCGAGGACGGCGCGGATCGCGAACTCCGCCGCGTCCACCGTGCGCGGCACGCGGCGGCCCGGCGCGCGGTCGACCAGCGGGGCCAGGTGCGGGTCGGCGCGCAGGGCGGCGTCGACGGCGGCCGGGTCGGCGTCGAGGTCCAGCAGGCGGCGGCAGCGGCTGATCGCGCCGGCGAGGTCGCGCAGGTCGGTGAGGGCGAGCTGGCAGGCGATGTGGTCGGGCTCGGGGCGCAGGGCGACGGTGCCGTGGCCATAGGGCAGGTCCAGGGTGCGGTGGTAGGCGCTGTCGCGCCACTCCTCCACGCCGGGCACGGCGGTGGCGGCGAGGTGGCCGAACAGGTTGTCCGGGCACAGCGGAGGGCGGAAGGGCAGCCGCAGGGACAGCGTGCCGGGGGTGGTGGCGCGCGGGCCGCGCCGGGCGCGGCGGCGCAGTTCGGTCGGGGACAGCGCGTAGACCTCGCGGACGGTCTCGTTGAAGGCGCGGATGCTGGCGAAACCGGCCGCGAAGGCGACGTCGGCCATGGGCAGGTCGCTGGTCTCCACCAGCAGGCGGGCGGTCTGGGCGCGCTGCGCGCGGGCGAGGGCGAGGGGGCCCGCGCCGACCTCGGCGAGCAGCTGGCGCTCGACCTGCCGGGTGCTGTAGCCGAGGCGGGCGGCCAGGCCCGGGACGCCCTCGCGGTCGACCACGCCGTCGGCGATCAGGCGCATGGCGCGGGCGGCCAGGTCGGCCCGCTCGTTCCACTGCGGGGAGCCGGGGCTGGCGTCGGGGCGGCAGCGCTTGCAGGCGCGGAATCCGGCCTGCTGGGCGGCGGCGGCGCTGGGGTAGAAGCGCATGTTCTCGGGCTTGGGTCCCGCGACCGGGCAGCTCGGGCGGCAGTAGATGCCGGTGGTGACCACCGCGACGTAGAACCAGCCGTCGAAGCGGGCGTCCTTGGCCCGGGCGGCGCGCAGGCAGCTCTCGGTGTCGGTGTGCATGGCCTCAAGCATCGGGTACGGGTGCGGGGCCGGGCTCGCGGGAATCCGACGTGGGCGTCCGCCGGGGTCAGGCGGTCTGCCGCAGCCGCCGCCACACGGCGCGGGCCGCGTGGTGGCCGGACATGCCGTGCACGCCGGGGCCGGGCGGGGTGGCCGAGGAGCACAGGAAGACGGCCGGGTGGGCGGTGGCGTACGGCACGCGCGCGAGCTTGGGGCGTACGAGCGTCTGGAGGCCGCGGAAGGCGCCGCAGGCGGTGTCGCCCTCGACGTAGTTGGCGTTGCGCGCGGCGACCTCCGGCGGTCCGGCGACGGCGCGGGCCAGCACCAGGTCGCGGAAGCCGGGGGCGAAGCGCTCGATCTGCCGCTCGACGGCCTCGGTGGCGTCTCCCTGCCAGCCGCGCGGCACGTGCCCGTACGCCCAGAAGACGTGCTTGCCCTCGGGCGCGCGCGTGCTGTCCAGCAGGGTGGGCTGGGAGGTGATCAGGAAGGGTACGGACGGGTCGCGGCCGTGGACCGCGGCGTGCAGCGCGGCTTCGATCTCGCCGGCCGTGGGGCCGATGTGGACGGTGCCGGCGCGGCGGGCGTCCTTGGCGGTCCACGGCACCGGGCCGTCCAGCGCGTAGTCGATTTTGAAGACGCTGGGGCCGTAGCGGTAGCCGCGGTAGGCGTCGCCGAGCCCGGCGATGCGGGCCAGGGCGGTGGGCGAGGTGTCGAAGACGTACGCGCGGGCGGGCGGCAGCTCGTCCAGGCGGCGGACCAGGAAGCCGGTGTGGATCTCGCCGCCGTGGGCGCGCAGGTACGAGCCGAGGGCGTCGGCGATGGACTGGGAGCCGCCGCGCGGCACCGGCCAGCCGACCTCGTGGGCGGCGAGCGCGAAGACCAGGGCGATGCCGCCGGTGGCCACGCCGGTGGTGGGCGCGATGGCGTGCGCGGCGAGCCCGGCGATGAGGGCGCGCGCCTTCTCGCCGCGGAACCGCCGGGCGAGCAGGGCGGCGGGCTGCACGGCGTCGAGTCCGAAGCGCGCGTAGCGCAGCGGCTCGCGCGGCAGGCCGTCCCACTGGCAGCGCAGGAAGTCGCGGGCCAGCGTCTCCCACCGGCCGAGGTACGGGGCGACCAGGCGCCGGTAGGCGTCGGCGTCGCGGCCGCCGAGGGAGGCGGCGGTCTCGTCGGCGGTCCGGGCCAGGACGGCGGCCGTGCCGTCCGGGAACGGGTGGGCCATGGGCAGCTCGGGGTGCAGCCACTCCAGGCCGTGCCGGTCCAGCGGCATGGCGCGGAAGGCGGGCGAGCCGACGGCGAGCGGGTGGACGGCGGAGCACGGGTCGTGCCGGAAGCCGGGCAGGGTCAGCTCCTCGGTGCGCGACCCGCCGCCGATCGCCCCGGCGGCCTCGTAGACCGCGACGCGGAAGCCGCGGCGGGCGAGTTCGACCGCGGCGGTCAGCCCGTTCGGCCCGGCACCCACCACGGCCACGTCGAGCATGGACGGCACGTGCAGCCTCCTGCGTACGGGGCAGACGCCGATCAGTCCGCCAGCAGGCCAAGGATATGCCGGGCGGTGGCCTCGTCCCGGGCGGCGGTGAACGGCAGCGCGTTGCCGCCGGCCACGCGGAACGCCTCCCCGGCGACCGTGCCGCTCGTGCCGCCCGCCTCGGCGACCAGCAGCAGGCCCGCGGCGTGGTCCCACGGGTTCTCCCAGGTGAAGGCCACCGCGTCGAGCAGGCCACGGGCGACGTTCAGGTACTCCAGGCCCGCCGAGCCGCACGGGCGGGCCTCGACGCCGCCGTCGGCGCACAGTCCGAACAGGCTGCGCTTCTCGGCGTCGGTGGTGAAGTCGAAGTGGGACACGGCCACGGTCAGCGGCCTGCCGGGCCCGGGGGCGCCGGACCGTATCCGCTCGCCGTTCAGCTCCGCTCCCCGGCCGCGGCGGGCGACGGCCATCAGGCCGAGGGCGGGCGCGTACGTCCACGAGGCGAGCAGGTCGCCGCGATGGACGAGGGCGACGAGGGTGGCGAAGCCCGGGTCGCCGTGCACGAACTGCCGGGTGCCGTCGACCGGGTCCACGATCCACACCGGCGCGTCGCCGCGCAGCGCGGCGAGCACGGACGGGTCGGCGTGCACCGCCTCCTCGCCGACCACGGCCGAGCCGGGCAGCAGGCCGGTCAGCGCGGCGGTCAGGTGCCGCTCGGCCTGCTGGTCGGCGACGGTGACCAGGTCGTACGGCCCGTTCTTCTCCGCGATCTCGTGGGCGGCGAGCTGCCGGAAACGGGGCGTGATCTCGGCGGCGGCCGCGTCGCGGACCGCGTCCTCGACCTCGGACAGGCCCCCGGCGAGAAACTGGTCGATCGGCTGGATCATCTGTCCATCGAACCACGCGGCAGCGACATCCGGTGGCCGGGCAGTGGCCGGTCGGCGGCTGCCGGGTGAACGCCGCGCGGGTGGCGCGGCCCCGGCGCCCGGCGGGTCGGATCCGGCGCTCCGGGCGGCGGTGCGGGCCCCCGGCCGGCGGCCCGTCGGCCGGGCGGCCCGCGGTCAGACGACCGATCACAGATGGCAGATAGCAGGTGACAGATGGCAGATGGCAGATGACAGATGACAGATGACAGATGACAAGCAACAGATGACAGATTTCAAAATCTGTCATCGGCCCACGGCATAGCCCTGCATCCCGCGCGGGTTGGCGGCCGCCGACAGCACGCCGGTCTCCGGGTCGCGGGCCACCGCGGACAGCCGCCCCTCCGTCCACGCGCCCGCGACCGTGACCCGGTGCCCGCGCCGCCGCAGCTCCTCGACGGTCTCCGCGCCGATCCGGGACTCGACGGTGACCGCGCCGGGCACCATGCCGCGCGGGTAGAAGGAGCTGGGGAAGCTGTCGGTGTGCCAGTTGGGGGCGTCGACGGCGCCCTGGAGGTCCCACCCGCCGCGCACCGGCTCGCGCAGCGCGACGGCGAGGAAGAAGTGCACCTGCCACTGGTCCTGCTGGTCGCCGCCGGGCGTGCCGAAGGCCAGCACCGGCTCGCCGCCGCGCAGCGCGAGCGAGGGGGTGAGGGTGGTGCGGGGGCGGCGGCCCGGGGTGAGCGTGTTCGGCAGCCCGGGGTCGAGCCAGGCCATCTGGAGCCGGGTGCCGAGCGGGAAGCCCAGTTCGGGGACGACCGGGTTGGAGTGCAGCCAGCCGCCGCTGGGCGTGGCGGCGACCATGTTGCCCCAGCGGTCGACCACGTCCAGGTGGCAGGTGTCGCCGCGGGTGGCGCCGTCCCAGCCGACGGTCGGCTCGCCGGTGCCGGGCGCGGAGACGCCGAGCGGGTCGAACCGCTCCTCCTCGGCGGCGACGGCGGTGGCGTGCCCGCTCAGGGCCGGCGGGCGCCCGCCGGGGCTGCCCGGGCGCAGCGCGTACGACGCCTCCGGGCCGATCAGCGCCCGGCGTGCCGCGTTGTACTCGGGCGACAGCAGGTCCGCCAGCGGCACGTCGGCGGCGTCTCCGTACCACGCCTCCCGGTCGGCCATGGCCAGCTTGGTGCCCTCGATCAGCGTGTGCGCGTACTCGGGCGTGCCGTAGGGGGGCAGGCCGGCGGGGTCGTCGGGGAGCAGGGCGAGCTGCTGGAGGAAGGCCGGGCCCTGCGACCAGGGGCCGGCCTTGCAGACCGTCCAGCCGTTCCAGTCGTGGCGGACCGGCTCCTCGTACGTGGCGGCGAAGGCGGCGAGGTCGTCGCCGTCCAGCACGCCGCGGTGGCGTACGCCGGAGGTGTCCAGCGTGGGCCGGGCGGCGGCCGCGGCCAGCGCCTCGGCGACGAACCCCTCGCGCCACACCCGGCGCGCCGCCTCGATCTGCGCCTCCCGGCCGCTGCCGGCCGCCTCAGCCTCGGCGATGACGCGCCGCCAGGTGGCGGCCAGGGCCGGGTTGCGCAGCAGCCGGCCGGGGGCGGGCGGGCGGCCGCCGGGCAGGTAGAGGGCGGCCGACGAGGTCCACTCGGTCTCGAACAGCTCCCGCACGGTCTCGACCGTCTCCCCCACCCGTTCGACGGGCGAGTGGCCGCGCTCGGCGTAGCCGACGGCGTACGACAGCACGTCGGCCAGGCGCCGCGTGCCATGGTCGCGCAGCAGCAGCATCCACGCGTCGAACGCGCCGGGCACAGCGGCGGCCAGCGGCCCGGTGCCGGGCACCAGGTCCAGGCCGAGCGACCGGTAGTGCGCGGCGCTCGCCCCGCGCGGGGCGGGCCCCTGGCCGCACAGCACCCGCACCGCTCCCTGGGCCGGGGCGAGGATGACCGGCACCTCCCCGGCGGGGCCGTTGAGGTGCGGCTCGACCACGTGCAGCACGAACCCGGCCGCGACGGCCGCGTCGAAGGCGTTGCCGCCGCCCTCCAGGACGGCCATGGCCGACTGGGAGGCGAGCCAGTGGGTGGAGGACACCATGCCGAAGGTGCCGTGCAGGGTGGGGCGGGTGGTGAACATGGCCGGGCGTCTCCTGGTCGGGTGGCCGCGCCGGTCCTCGCCGGACCGCCGCGGGGCCGGGTCGCTGCGGGACACGACAGATCATCACCGATGGCCGCACGCGCGGGACAGCGAAATACCGGCGGCCCGGCGCGCGGCCCCGGTTAAGGTGACGCCATGTCCGATCACCCCGAGAAGCCCGGCGCGGGCGACCTGTCCGACCTGCTGCGCGAGCGCACGTACGGCGTGCTCGTCACGCTCAAGCGCGACGGCCGGCCGCAGCTGTCCAACGTGGCCTACGCCTACGACCCCGACGCGCGCGTCATCCGCGTCTCGGTCACCGACGACCGCGCCAAGACCCGCAACCTGCGCCGCGACCCGCGCGCCAGCCTCCACGTGACCACTCCCGACCACTCCGCCTACGTGGTCGCCGAGGGGACCGCCGAGCTGACGCCGGTGGCCGCGGACCCGCACGACGCGACCGTGGACGAACTGGCCGTGGTCTACCGGGCCGTCCTGGGCGAGCACCCGGACTGGGAGGAGTTCCGCGCGGCGATGGTGGCGGACCGGCGGCTGGTGGTACGGCTGCCGGTCGACCGCGTGTACGGCTGGAGTCCGGCCTGAGCACACGGGCGGGCCGGGCTGCGGAGTAGGGCGACGGGGCCCGTACGGGGCGGTCGCACCGGACCGGTCGTACGGGCCCCGCGGGCACGCCCGGGGCCGGGCGGGCTCAGCCGATCTGCGCGCCGAACGCGGCGAGTGCCGCCGTCACCGGCTGGAAGAAGGTCTCACCGCCCGAGGAGCAGTTCCCGCTGCCGCCCGAGGTGAGGCCGACCGCCGTGCTGCCCGCGAAGAGCGAGCCGCCGCTGTCGCCCGGCTCGGCGCACACGTCGGTCTGGATCAGGCCGGTGACCGTGCCCTCCTCGTAGTTGACCGTCGCGTCGAGGCCGGTGACCTGCCCGCTGTGCACCTGGGTGGTGCTGCCGCTGCGGGTGACCTGCTGGCCGACGGCGGCGTCGCCGGCTGCCGTGATGGGCTGGGTGCCGGCGCCGTAGAGGTCGATCTCGCTGGGGTGCGGCACGTCGGCGGTGTACTTCACCAGGCCGTAGTCGTGGCCGGGGAAGTTGCTGCCCGCGTTGACCCCGATGACGGGGCCGCCCTGGGAGGCGGACCAGCTGCGGATGGCCTCGGTGCAGTGGCCGGCGGTGAGGAAGTACGGCTGGCCGTCCTTGACCACGTTGAAGCCCAGGGAGCAGCGGCCGCTGTCACCCCATATGGCGTCGCCGCCGCCGATGAAGGTCGTGAACCTGCCGGCCGAGCGCCTGACCTCGACCCGGTCGCCGAGCCCGCGGGCGACGGCGGTGAGCCGGGCGAGCGCGGCGCCGCGGACCGTGCGGTCGGCGGTGACCACGACCTTGTCGGTCCGGGGGTCGACGGACCAGGAGGTGCCGGGGATGGTGGCCTTCTCGCGCAGGGTCGCGCGGGCCCGGTCGAGCTGGGCCAGGGAGTGCTTGACCACCTTCGCCTCGGCGCCGGCCCGGCGGACGGCGGCGGCGGACCGCTCGTCCAGGACGTTGACCACCAGGTGCCGGCTGTCGGCCGCGTAGTACGACCCGGCTGTGGCGCCGTCGAGGGAGTCCGTGATGCGCGTAGACAACGCGTTCGCGGCGGCTGCGGACAGCGCGTCGGGCCGCTGCGCGGGGGCGGCGGTGGCGCCGGGCGCGGCGAGCACCGCCGAGGCGAGGGCCAGTACGCCCGCCACGATCGCGGAGCGGGGGGATGTGCGTCGGATCTTCAACTCTTCTCCTCCAGTGGGGGGTGGGCCTGGGCAGTGGGGTGCCGGGTGGCCCGGAGGACATGACGGCAGGGCGCGCACCAGCGATCAGCCAGACGCGTCCATGCCAATAGGGTCGAGTATTCCGAGATCAACGGGGCGCACACAAGGCCTCGTTCACGACACACGAGTCACAATCGAGACGTATTCGGGGCAACTTACGCACCGGCGCCCGCCCGTTTCCAGGAGCGGGCGGGAAGGTGCGGGGCGCGTCCGGCGCCCCTGGCACGCGCGGGGCGCGGGAGCGCGGGATTCCGCCCCCGGCGTGCGCGGGGTGTGCGGCAGCCGCGCCGGAGGCGCGCGGAACGGGGCTCGTCAGGCAGGGGCGGCGCCGGAAGCCCGGCCCTCGTCAGGTGGCGCGCTCACGGCCGGGTCAGGCCGGGACCGCGACACGGGCCGGGTCAGCCCTGGCAGACGGTGGACCGCGCGGCGCCGGCGGCGGGCCGCGGCGCGTGCCACTCCGGGCCCGCCGCCGGGCC
>NZ_JAVSCF010000117.1:0-19281 GCF_031932565.1 Streptomyces sp. B1866 | reverse complement strand
CGGACCCGGACCGCCGGCCGGGCCGGACCTCGGACGGCCGGACCCTCCCGGACCACCCGGCCGCGCCCGGCCCGGACCCGGCCGCGCGCGCGGGCCCCGCGGACGGCGGCGCGTCCGGGGACGCCCCGTGGCCGCTGTGGGAGGTGTTCGTGCGCGGTCGGCGCGGCCTGGCCCACACGCACGCCGGCAGCCTGCACGCCCCGGACGCCGCGATGGCCCTGCGCAGCGCCCGCGACCTGTTCACGCGCCGCACGGAAGGCGAGTCGATCTGGGTGGTGCCGTCGACGGCGGTCACCGCCTCGTCGCCGGACGAGAAGGACCCCTTCTTCGCGCCGTCCGCCGACAAGCCCTACCGGCACCCGACGTTCTACGACATCCCCGAGGAGGTGCCCCACCTGTGACGACGGCGGCACTGGCCCTGGGCGACGACGCGCTGGTGCTCTCCCACCGGCTGGGGGAGTGGGCGGGCCACGCCCCCGCGCTGGAGGAGGAGGTCGCGCTCGCCAACATCGCGCTCGACCTGCTCGGGCAGGCCCGCTTCCTGCTCTCGCTCGCCGGGGACGAGGACGAGCTGGCCTACCTCCGCGACGCGCACGCCTTCCGCAACGTACAGCTCGTCGAGCGGCCGAACGGGGACTTCGCCCACACCATCGCCCGCCAGCTGTACTTCTCCACCTACCAGGAGCTGCTGTACGAGCAGCTGGCGCGCGGCCGCACCGCGCTGGCCCCGCTCGCCGGCAAGGCCGTCAACGAGGCCGCCTACCACCGGGACCACGCCGAGCACTGGACCCTGCGGCTCGGCGACGGCACCGCCGGCAGCCGGGAGCGGATGCGGCGAGGCCTGGAGGCGCTGTGGCGGTTCACCGGCGAGCTGTTCAAGCCGGTCGAGGGATGCGAGGCCGACTGGTCCGCGCTGGACGGCACCTGGCGGGAGCGGGTGACCGACACCCTGCTCCGCGCCACCCTGGCCGTGCCCGAGGGGCCGCGCCGCGTGGCGGGAGCGGCGGGGGGCGGGCGGCAGGGCGTGCACACCGAGGCGTTCGTCCGGACACTCGCCGAGATGCAGCACCTGCACCGCAGCCACCCGGGGGCGCGATGGTGAGCGGAGGTGAGACGGTGAGCGGAGGCCCGGCGGTCCCGGGACGCGCGGCGGCGCCTGGCGGCCCGGGCGGTGCCGCGGGGGCGACGGCGCTGGAGGCCGAGTTGCGCGAGCTGGCGGGCTCGGTGCCCGACCCCGAGCTGCCCGTGCTGACCCTCGCCGAGCTGGGAGTGCTGCGGGACCTGCGGCTGCGCGGGCCGGGCCGGGCCGAGGTCGAGCTGACCCCCACCTACACCGGCTGCCCGGCGGTCGAGACGATGGCAGCCGACATCCGGCGGGTGCTGGGCGAGCGCGGCATACCCGAGGTGGCGGTGCGCACCGTCCTCGCGCCGCCGTGGACGACGGACGCGATCACCCCCGAGGGCCGCCGCAAGCTCGCCGAGGCGGGCATAGCCCCGCCCAGACCCGGTGCGGCGGCCCACCGGACCGCGCGGCGGCCGGTCGCCGCCGGGCGGGAGCCGGGAGGCCAGAGGGCCGCCGAGGGGCCGGTTCCGGTCGAGCTGGCGGTGCGCTGCCCGCGCTGCGGGTCGACCGGGACCACGCTGCTGAGCCGGTTCTCGTCCACGGCGTGCACGGCCCTGCGCCGCTGTGTGACCTGCGGAGAGCCGTTCGACCACATGAAGGAGGTGTGATGGCGCGGAAGAGGGTGGCAGCCCGCGGCGGCCCCGCGGCGCGGCAGGGCGCGGCGACCCGGTCGGCGACGGCCCGCGGCCCTGGCGCGGCCCGGGACAGTGACGCGACCCGTGCCCCTGAGGCATCCCAGGGCCATGACACGGGCCGGGGCCGTGAGGCTGCCGGGGCGGGGGTGGCTGCCGGGGCGGGGGTGGCTGCCGGGACAGGGGTGGCAGCCGGGGCACACGGGGCGGCTCCGCGGGCCCGCTCCCGACACGGCGCGTTCCATCCGCTGCGGGTGACGGCGGTCGACCGGATCACGGAGGACGCCGTGGGCATCACCCTGGCCGTGCCGCCCGCGCTGCGGACCGTGTTCCGCTTCCTGCCCGGGCAGCACATAGCGGTTCGCCGACCCCGGGACGGTCCCGCGCGCGGCTCGGAGACCCGCCGGACGTACTCGATCTGCACTCCGGCCGTGGACCCGGACGGGCCGCGCTCCCTGCGGATCGGGGTGCGGCTGGTCGAGGGCGGGGCCTTCTCCGGGTACGCGCTGGGGGAGCTGGCCCCGGGCGACGTGCTGGAGGCGATGGCCCCGACGGGGCGGTTCGTGCTCGACCCGCGTCCCGGTCACTTCGCCGCCGTCGTCGGCGGAAGCGGGATCACCCCTGTGCTGTCCATCGCGTCGACGCTGCTGCGGCGCGAGCCCGGCGCCCGCTTCTGCCTGGTGCGTGCGGATCGCACCGCCGCCTCGGCCATGTTCCTTCAGGAGGTCGTCGACCTGAAGGACCGCTGGCCTGACCGGTTCCAGCTGGTGACCGTGCTGTCCCGGGAGGAGCGGCGGACCGGGCCGCCGTCGGGACGGCTGGACGCGGGACGGCTGACCTGGCTGCTGCCCGCCCTGGTGCCGGTGCGGTCGGTGGACGGCTGGTTCCTGTGCGGGCCCCACGGACTCGTCCGGAGCGCCCAGCAGGCCCTGAGCAGCCTCGGGGTCGACCGCAGCCGCGTGCACCAGGAGATTTTCCACGCGGAGGAGAAGCAGCCTCCTGGAACGGGCGGGCCGGAACCAGGTGGGTTCCCCGGTCCCGGAGGATCCTCAGGTTCAGGCGGGGCCTTGGTGCCGGGCGGGTCAACAGAGCCGGGGCGGCGGGCGCGGCCTGGTGCGCGAGCCGGGCCCACAGAGCCCACAAAGCTCACAGAGCCCACAAAGCCCGCAGGGCCCGCAGGGCCCGCAGGGCCCGGTGGCGCGCGGCCAGGCGACACCGCACCGCCGGACAGGGCCGTGGTGACGGCCACGCTCGACGGCCGGGCGGGCAGCTGGCCCGTGCGGGACGGGGAGCCGCTGCTGGACGCGGTGCTGCGCGGGCGGGCGGACGCACCGTACGCCTGCAAGGGCGGGGTGTGCGGCACCTGCCGGGCATTCCTGGTCTCGGGCCGGGTGCGGATGGAGCGCAACCACGCGTTGGAGCCGGACGAGGTGGCGGCGGGTTACGTGCTGGCCTGCCAGTCCCACCCGGTGAGCGAGGAGGTGGAGCTGGACTTCGACCGGTGACACGGGGCCGGTGTCCCCGCCTGGCGCCCTGCCTGGGCCCCCGCCCGGCGCCCGCCTGGCACCCCGGCGGCCGGGCGACGACAGCCGGGTGGCGGGCAGCCCGGAAAACGGCCGACCGCCGCACCGCGCGCTGCGGCCCTCACCGTGCGGCCGCCGCCCTCACCGTGCGGCCGCGGCCGGCGAGGCGCGGGGTCGACCGCAGCCGACCAGGCGCGGTGGCAGGACGCGGTCGCCCGGCGGCGTCAGAGGGCGTACGGGTCAGAGGGCGTACGGGTCAGAGGGCGTACGCGTCAGAGGGCGTACGCGTCAGAGGACGTACGCGTCAGAGGACGTACGCGTCAGAGGACGTACGGGGCGTCCGACCGGGTGCCCGGTCCGTGCACCAGGGGGCGGCCTGCCGCTTCCCAGGCGAGCATGCCGCCATCCACGTTGACGGCGTCCAGGCCCTGTGCGATCAGGTACTGGGTCACCTGCGCGGACCGCCCGCCGACCCGGCACACCACGTGCACCGTCCGGTCGTCGCCCACCGCTTCGGTCAGCTCACCGAAGCGCGCTACGACCTGGCCGATCGGGATGTGCAACGCCCCCTCGGCGTGCCCGGCCGCCCACTCGTCGTCCTCCCGTACGTCCAGCAGGAAGGCGTCGGCCGGTACCGCCACCGCGTCCACCTGCGGAAGCTGGCGAAAGTTCATTGGGTCACCTCTCACGTCACCTGCCGCGGACCGGCAGTGCTCTCCCGGCCGCCGATCCCACTTCCGGCCGCGGCCCGTTCCCGACCACGGCCGGGGACCACAGCCGAAAACCGCGGCCCGGTCGCGGCCGCTCGCGACGCGACCGATCGGCTATCGGTTCGTCTGTCGGCACACCGTGCGAGCCGGTCCGGTCCGGGGGGAGCTGAGCCGGGGCGAGCCGAGTCGGGGAACCCGACCAGTGAGGAGCCGGGGGCCGCCTCCAGCCGCCCTCGGCCACGTCCCCGAGCCGTCTCACCCGCACCGGCGCGGTCACGGCCATCCGTACGGTCGCGACAGCAGGGCGTCCGGCCCGGAGCACTCCGTGCAACGCAACCTACTGCACCTGCCGCCCCAGGCTCGCCAGCCGGGTCTCCTTCTCGGCGACCTGGGCGAGGAGCTGTTCGGCGATCTCGTCGAGCAACCTGTCCGGGTCGTCCGGGGCCAGCTTGATCATCGAGCCGATGGCGCCGGACTCCAGCTCCGCCGCCCAGTCCGCCAGCATCTCCTTGCGCTGGGCCAGCCACTCCAGCCGGGCGTACAGCTCCTCGGCCCGGCTCGGCCGCAGCTCGGGCGGCACGGGGCCCGCCGCCCACTCGTCGGCCAGCGCCCGCAGCCCGTCCTCGTCCCCGGCCGCGTAGGCCGCGTTGACCCGCACGATGAAGTCGCCGCGCCGCTCCCGGTCGGCCTCGTCCCGCGCCAGGTCCGGGTGCGCCTTGCGGGCCAGCTCGCGGTAGAGCCGGCGCGCCTCCTCGGTCGGCCGCACCCGCTCCGGCGGCGGCCGTTCGCCGGAGGCCGGTCCGGCACCGGAATCCCCGCCGCCCGAGGCACGGGAACCCGCACCGGACCAGCCGTGGAACAGCTCGTCCACGTCCGGCATCGGCAGCACGGACCCGCGCGCCTCCCGTGCCCTGCGGATGTCCTCCGGATCGCCGGTACGGGCCGCGACCGCCTCGGCGATCAGCGCGTCCAACTCGTCGAGCCGCGCGTACACCGGCCCGAGCCGCTGGTGGTGCAGCCGGGAGAAGTTCTCCACCTCGACGCGGAACGTCTCGACCGCGATCTCGAACTCGATGAGCGCCTGCTCCGCCGCCCGCACCGCCTGCTCCAGGCGCTGGACGGCCTCGTCAGCCTCCGGATTGGTCACCCCGTCAGCCTAGGCCGTGTCGTGTGGATCAGGGCGCGCTCGCCGCCGAACCGCCCCCGGGACCAGGAGCCGGGTCAGGGCGTGAGGAGGCTTCTGGGGTCCGGGGGCGGGGTCGTCGCCGTCCCGGCGCACTTGCCGCACGCCCCCCGCCGACAGCTCACCCGCTCCCCCGGCGCGTAGACGAACAGCGACTCCACCGACCCGTCACACCCCGGCGTCGCGCAGGGAGCCACATCGGCCAGCAGCCCGGCGGCGATCTGTCCGCGCTTGTAGGACCACCGGCAGCTCGCGCAGGGGTACGGAAAGCCCTTCCCGTCCTCGGTCCACAGGATGGCGATGCTGTGCGGCGTCCTGCACTTGGGACAGTCGTGCGGAGACGAAGACGGAGACGAAGAAGAGGCCGGAGACGGGGCCGTGGCCGTGGCCGGTCGCGGGGGTCGGGGCATGGCCGCATCCCACCAGACTCCGGACCCGCCGCCCGCCGCGGCGATCGGTCCGGCCGAGGCCCGCGCGACCGCTCGGCCCCCGTACGACCAGGTCTTTCCGTACGGCGTCCGGTCCGCGGGCACGCTTGGGGCCCGCCCGCGTACCGTACGGGTCACCCGTTCAGGCGACTCGCCGCCGACGCCCGCCGCTGACGCGAGGCGACGGGCTCAGCTCCGCAGGCTCTCCGGGCACTGGCCGCCGTCCGGCAGGTACCGCTCGGCCCACCGGGAGAGTTCCTTGAGGGCGGGCTCCAGCGCGCGGCCCGCGTCCGTCAGCCGGTAGGCCACGCGCAGCGGCGGCCCGGCGTCCACCTCCCGCAGGACCAGACCGGCCCCGGCCAGCTCGGTGAGCCGGTCGGACAGCATGCGTTCGCTGATACCCGGGATGGCTCGCCGCAGCTCGGCGAAGTAGGCGTCCTGCTCCAGCAGCACGGCCACGATCAGCCCGGTCCACCGCTTTCCGAGCAGCTCGAAGACGCGGGTCATGCCGTCGTCGACCTTCTTGCACGGCCCGTGGCCGCGTCCGCCGTGGTCCGCCATGCGAACCAGGGTACTGCGATCCCGTAGGGTGCTGCATAAAAGTAAGCACCTATGCTATTACTAGGTACACACGGAACTTCCGAACCCATCCGAAAGGCTGTCCGATGCCCACCCTGCTGCACCTCGACTCGTCCGTCTTTCCCGGCGACGCCTCCGTCTCCCGCAGCGTCGCCGCGTCCTTCCGCAGGGAGTGGGAGGCCCAGCACCCGAACGGGACGGTCATCTACCGCGACCTGGCCGCCGCCCCTGTGCCGCACCTGGACGGGCTGGCCGCCGGCGCCGGGTTCGTCGGCCCCGACCAG
Source organism: Streptomyces sp. B1866 (assembly GCF_031932565.1). Classification (NCBI taxonomy): domain Bacteria; kingdom Bacillati; phylum Actinomycetota; class Actinomycetes; order Kitasatosporales; family Streptomycetaceae; genus Streptomyces; species Streptomyces sp. B1866. The sequence continues at coordinate 12,819 of NZ_JAVSCF010000117.1, read as the reverse complement.
CGCACGCCCGAGCAGCAGGCCGCCTACGCGCTGCGCGACGAACTGGCCGGGGAGCTGGAGCGGGCCGACGCGGTGCTGATCGCGGCCCCGATGTACAACTTCACGATCCCCTCCACCCTCAAGGCGTGGCTGGACCACGTGATCATCATGGGCCGTACGGTCGGCGAGAAGCCGTCCGCCGCCGGCACGCCGACGACCGTCATCGCCAGCCGGGCCGGGGGCTACGGGCCGGGTACGCCGCGCGAGAGCTTCGAGTTTGTGACGACGTACCTGCAGAAGGCGCTGGTCGAGTTCCTCGGTCTGGACGTGCACTTCATCGTCCCCGAGCTGACCGGCGCCCGGCAGAACCCGGCCATGGCCGACCTGATCGAGCAGGCCGACGCCTCGCGCGCCAAGGCCCACGAGGACGCGGCCGCGCGCGGCAAGGACCTCGCCACCCGCCTGCCCGCCTGAGCCACCCGGCCACGCCCAAGCCCGGCCCACGCCCAAGCCCGGCCCACGCCCAGACCGGCCCACGCCCAGACCGGCCACGCCCGGCCCCACCCGGCCACCAGCCACACCGGACCAGAGGTCCCGCCGCCCCGGGACCCGGGCCCGCCCCCGGCGGCGAAGCCTCCCCCATGCGTCCGCGCTCCCGCGCACGCGGCGAGCACCGTACGCTCGTACGCGCGCGGACACGCGCGACGTACGCACGGGGGAGGCCGCCCGCATGACCAAGCCCGCATCCGACGCCGACGGCCCCGACCCGACGGCCACCGACCCGTCGGCCCCCGGCCCCGCAGCCGACGGACCCACCCCGGCCACCGGCCCGGACCCGGCCCCCGCAGCCGCCGCGGGCGACCCCGCCGCCCCCCGCCTCGCCCGCCGCCTCGGCGTCACCGACGCCGTGACCATCGGCCTCGGTTCGATGATCGGCGCCGGGATCTTCGCCGCCTTCGCCCCCGCCGCCCGCGCCGCGGGTTCCGCCCTGCTGCCCGCCCTGGCCCTGGCCGCCGCCGTCGCCTACTGCAACGCCACCGCCTCCGCCCGCCTCGCCGCCCGCTACCCGGCCTCCGGCGGCACGTACGTCTACGCGCGCGAGCGCCTGGGCGCGTTCTGGGGCTACCTGGCGGGCTGGTGCTTCGTCGTCGGCAAGACCGCCTCGTGCGGGGCGATGGCGCTCACCGTCGGCGCGTACGCCTGGCCGGGCCACGAGCGGCCCGTCGCCGTCGCCGCCGTGGTCGCGCTCACCGTGCTCAGCGCGCTGGGCGTGCGGAAGGCCGCGTGGCTGACCCGGGTGATCGTGGCGGCCGTCCTGCTCGTCCTGGCCGCCGTCGTGGCCGCCTGCGCCACCGCCGACCCGGCCGACGCCGCCCGCCTGCGCCCGGGCGGGGACGCGACGGCGGACGGCCTGCTCCAGGCGGCCGGGCTGCTGTTCTTCGCCTTCGCCGGGTACGCGCGTGTCGCCACGCTCGGCGAGGAGGTGCGCGACCCGGCCCGTACGATCCCCCGCGCGATCCCGCTCGCGCTGGGCGTCACCCTCGTCGTGTACGCGGCCGTGGCCGCCGCCGCGCTCGCCGTCCTCGGCGCGCCCGGGCTCGCCGGGGCCGGGGCGCCGCTCGCGGACGCGGTACGGGCGGCGGACGCGCCCGCGCTGGCCCCCGCCGTCCGCGCCGCCGCCGCCGTGGCCGCGCTCGGCTCGCTGCTCGCGCTGACCCTGGGCGTCTCGCGCACCGCCCTCGCCATGGCCCGCGACCGCCACCTGCCCCGCGCCCTGACCGCCGTGCACCCCCGCCACGCCACCCCCTGGCGCGCCGAACTGGCCGTCGGCGCCGTGGTGGCCGTCCTCGCCGCGACGGCCGACCTGCGGGGCGCGATCGGCTTCTCGTCCTTCGGGGTGCTCTTCTACTACGCGCTCGCCAACGCCTCCGCCTGGACCCTGCACCCCGAGCGCGCCCCCGGCGAGCGCCTGCCCCGCGCCCTCCCGGCCGTCGGCCTCACCGGGTGCCTGCTGCTGGCCTTCACGCTCCCGGCGGTCTCGGTGCTGACCGGGGCCGGGGTGGTGGCGGCCGGCACCGCCGCGTACGCCGCCCGCCGCGCGCGTACCCCCGCACCGCGATGAGCCGCCGAGACCGCCCATCAGGCCCGGCAAGGACGAGCAAGGCCGAGCAGGGACCAGCGAAGCCACAGAGCCCGGCAAAGCCCCGGAAAAACAGAGAAACCCCTGATCAACAGGGGTCTCTGAGAGTGCGCGAGGGGGGAGTTGAACCCCCACGCCCTTGCGGGCACTGGAACCTGAATCCAGCGCGTCTGCCTATTCCGCCACCCGCGCATTGGGTGTCGCCGTCCGGTCCCGCGCGTCTCGTGGTGCGCCGCCTTCCGACATGCAGAAGGTTAGCACGCGCCCGGGTGCTGCTTCACACCGTTACCTCCCGCCCCCGAGCGTCGTTGAGTCCGTCCCGGTTGCGGGACACTGTCAGGAGGGCCCCTCTACGATCCCTGTGAGCGAGGACATCGCTCCGCGAGGTCCAGGAAGGTCCGGGAAGTGGAACCACTCGATTTCCCTACGCGTGGATACGATCAGTAAGCACTATGAGGACGACACTGAGCACGGCTGAGGAAGGAGGTGCCCGGTGGGGGTACTGAAGCGCTTCGAGCAGCGACTCGAAGGCCTCGTGAACGGCACCTTCGCCAAGGTGTTCAAGTCCGAGGTGCAGCCCGTCGAGATCGCGGGCGCGCTCCAGCGCGAGTGCGACAACAACGCCAGCATCTGGAACCGCGACCGGACCGTCGTCCCCAACGACTTCATCGTCGAGCTGAGCGCGCCGGACTACGAGCGGCTGAGTCCGTACTCCGGGCAGCTCGGCGACGAGCTGGCGGGCATGGTGCGCGACTACGCCAAGCAGCAGCGCTACACCTTCATGGGGTCCATCCAGGTACACCTGGAGAAGGCGGACGACCTGGACACCGGGCTGTACCGGGTGCGCAGCCGGACCCTGGCCTCCAGCCATTCGCAGCAGGCCGCGCCGGGGCAGCCCCAGGCACCCCAGACGCATGGCCCCCAGGGACCGCACGGCCCCCAGCCGCCGCAGGGCCCGTACGGCGGGCGGCCGCCGCAGGGACGCAGGCCCGGGGAGTTCGGCGGGCCGCCGCCGGCCGGTGCGCCCGCGGGAGCGCCGCCGATGCCGCCGGGGCCGCCGCCCGGAGGGCGTCCGGTGCCGCCGCGCGGGCCGGGCGGGCCGGGGCGCGGATACGGGCAGGTGCGGCGCTGGATCGAGATCAACGGCACCCGGCACCAGATCTCCCGGCCCACGCTCGTACTGGGCCGCAGTACGGACACCGACGTGCGGATCGACGACCCCGGCGTCTCCCGCCGGCACTGCGAGATCCGGGTGGGCACGCCCTCGACCATCCAGGATCTGGGCTCGACCAACGGCATCGTGGTGGACGGGCAGCACACCACCCGCGCTACGCTCCGCGACGGCTCGCGTGTCGTCGTGGGCAGCACCACCATCGTGTACCGGCAAGCCGAAGGGTGAAGCGGGGGCAATGTCAGAGCTGACCCTCACGGTCATGCGGTTGGGTTTCCTCGCCGTACTGTGGCTGTTCGTCATCGTCGCGGTGCAGGTCATCCGCAGTGACCTGTTCGGCACCCGGGTGACGCAGCGCGTCGCGGCGGGCCGCCGGGCCGCGCCCGACCGGCCGCAGCGGCCCGCCGCGCCCCCGCAGCAGCGGCAGCAGCCCGCGCGGAGCGGCACGCGCGGGCGGCGCGGCGGGCCGACCAAGCTGGTGGTCTCCGAGGGCACGCTGGCCGGCACGACCGTCGCCCTCCAGGGGCAGACCATCACCCTCGGACGGGCCCACGACTCGACGATCGTGCTGGACGACGACTACGCCTCCAGTCGGCATGCCAGGATCTACCCGGACCGTGACGGCCAGTGGATCGTCGAGGACCTCGGGTCTACCAACGGTACGTACCTGGACCGGACCCGCCTGACCGCACCGACACCGATTCCGCTGGGCGCGCCGATCCGTATCGGCAAGACCGTCATCGAGCTGCGGAAGTAGTACGACCATGACGACCGGAGGGTGGGCAGCGTGGTTGGCAAGGGGCTGTACCCGGAGCCGACGGGCGAGGTGCGCATGAGTCTGTCGCTGCGTTTCGCCGCCGGATCGCACAAGGGCATGATCCGGGAGGGCAACGAGGACTCCGGTTACGCCGGGCCCCGCCTGCTGGCCATCGCCGACGGCATGGGCGGCCAGGCGGCCGGCGAGGTGGCCAGCTCCGAGGTGATCTCCACCCTGGTGCAGCTCGACGACGACATTCCCGGCTCGGACATCCTGACGTCGCTGGGTACGGCCGTGCAGCGGGCCAACGACCAGCTGCGCGTCATGGTCGAGGACGACCCGCAGCTGGAGGGCATGGGCACCACCCTGACCGCGCTGCTGTGGACCGGGCAGCGGCTGGGCCTGGTGCACGTGGGCGACTCGCGCGCGTACCTGCTGCGGGACGGCCAGCTCACCCAGATCACCCAGGACCACACGTGGGTGCAGCGCCTGGTGGACGAGGGGCGGATCACCGAGGAGGAGGCCAACGCCCACCCGCAGCGCTCCCTGCTGATGCGCGCGCTGGGCAGCGGCGACCGCGTGGAGCCGGACCTGTCGATCCGCGAGGTGCGGGCCGGCGACCGGTACCTGATCTGCTCCGACGGGCTGTCCGGCGTCGTCAGCCACCAGACGCTGGAGGACACCCTCGCCAGCTACCAGGGCCCGCACGAGACCGTGCAGGAGCTGATCCAGCTCGCGCTGCGCGGCGGCGGCCCGGACAACATCACGTGCATTGTCGCCGACGTGCTCGACGTGGACGACAGCGACACCCTCGCCGGTCAGCTCAACGACACGCCCGTCATCGTGGGCGCGGTCGCCGAGAACCAGGCGCCGCTGGGCGACGGCCCGGCCGCGCAGACGCCCGCGGGCCGGGCCGCCGAGCTGGGCCGCGGCCGGTCCGTGCCGCCGCAGGGCGACGCGCCGGGCGCCTTCGGGCCGCCCGGCAGCGGCGACCCGTCGCTGGGCGACGGGCACGGGGCGTTCAGCACGTACGCGGACGCGGACGGCGGGTACGGCAAGAAGGCCGGGCGCGGCCGGTGGGTGAAGCGGTCGGCGCTCATCGCGCTGGGCCTGGCGGTGGTCGCGGGCGGCCTGTACGGGGGCTACCGCTGGACGCAGCGGCAGTACTACGTCGGGGCCAACGGCGACCACGTCGCGATCTACCAGGGCATCAGCCAGGACCTCGCCTGGATCAAGCTCAACAAGGTGCACGAGGACCACCGCGAGATCGCCCTCAGGTACCTGCCCGTGGACCAGCGCGGCCGCGTCGAGGACACCATCACCGTCAACGGCATCGGCCAGGCCCGGCAGAAGACCGAGGACCTGGCGGTCCTGGCGAGCGCGTGCAAGAAGGTCGACCAGCAGCGCCAGGCCGCCGCCGAGCGGGAGAAGGCCGAGAACAACCAGCAGCGCCCCGGCGGCGGCCGGCCGGGCGGCCAGGTCGCCAACCCCACCGGGGGCCAGGCGGGCGGCGCGTCCGACGCGGCGTACGGCACCGGCGCGGCCGGGAGCCTGCCGGGCGCCGCCGTGGCCGCCGCGTGGACCGGCGGCGGGCTGGACCTGTCGCTCGCCACCGAGCTGCGGCGCGCCCCGGGCCCCACCGGCCAGCCCTCCCCCGGCGCGACCACGGCGCCGCCCTCCGGCGGGGCCGGCGGCCCCTCCTCCTCCCCGTCCGCCAGCCCGACTCCCGACCCCGGCCCGAGCCTGACGGCCGCGGAGCGGGAGGTGGTCCCGCAGTGCAACACCACGCAGCCGTGACGCCCCGGGGAGCGGTCCGCGCATGAGCACCCCCACCGGCACCCCGGCCGGCAACACCACGACCATCAGCACCGCGGGGCCGCCGAGCCGGCGCAACACCGAGCTGGCCATGCTGTTCTTCGCCGTGGTCATCCCGGTCTTCGCGTACGCCAACGCCGGGCTCGCGCTCAGCGACGAGCTGCCCTCCGGCCTGCTGAAGTACGGCCTCGGGCTCGGCCTGCTGGCCGGCGCGGGCCACCTGGTGGTGCGCAAGTTCGCGCCGTACGCCGACCCGCTGCTGCTGCCGATCGCCAGCCTGCTTAACGGCCTGGGCCTGGTGCTGATCTGGCGGCTGGACCAGTCGCCGCGGCTGGCCCGGATAGCTCAGGCGCGCGACCAGGTGTTCCAGGCCTCCGCGCCCAAGCAGCTGCTGTACTCGGCGATGGGCATCGCGCTGTTCGTCGCCGTCCTGCTGCTGCTGAAGGACCACCGCAGGCTCCAGCGCTACACGTACATCTCGATGGCCGCGGCGCTGGTGCTGCTGATCCTGCCGGTGTTCTTCCCGGCCGTGTACGGCGCCCGCATCTGGATCAACGTGGCCGGCTTCTCGATCCAGCCCGCCGAGTTCGCCAAGATCATCATCGCGGTGTTCTTCTCCGGCTACCTGATGGTCAAGCGGGACGCGCTGGCGCTGGCCAGCCGCCGGTTCATGGGCCTGTACCTGCCGCGCGGCCGCGACCTCGGGCCGATCATCGTGGTGTGGGGGATGAGCATCCTCATCCTGGTCTTCGAGACCGACCTGGGCACCTCGCTGCTGTTCTTCGGCATGTTCGTGGTCATGCTGTACGTGGCCACCGAGCGCACCAGCTGGATCGTGTTCGGCCTGCTGATGGCCGCCGTCGGCGCGGTGACCGTGGCGTCCTTCGAGCCGCACGTGCAGTCCCGGGTGGACGCCTGGCTGGACCCGTTCGCCGCGTTCGACAACGGCACCTCCGACCAGGTCGCGCAGGCGCTGATGGCCTTCGGCTCCGGCGGCATCCTGGGCACCGGGCTCGGCCAGGGCGACTCCGACCTGATCGGCTTCGCCGCCAACTCCGACTTCATCCTGGCCACGGTCGGCGAGGAGCTGGGGCTGGCGGGCACCATGGCCGTCCTGCTGCTGTACGGGCTGATCGTGGAGCGCGGCGTGCGCACCGCCCTGGCCGCCCGCGACCCGTTCGGCAAGCTGCTGGCCATCGGCCTGTCGGCGGCCTTCGGCATCCAGGTGTTCGTGGTGGCGGGCGGTGTCATGGGGCTGATCCCGCTGACCGGCATGACCATGCCGTTCCTGGCGTCCGGCGGCTCGTCGGTGATCGCCAACTGGGCGCTCGTCGCCATCCTGATCAAGATCAGCGACACCGCGCGCCGTCCGGCGCCGGCCCCCGCCCCCTCCACTGACGCCGAGATGACCCAGGTGGTGCGCCCGTGAACAAGCCTGTGCGCCGCATCGCGATCTTCTGCGGGCTGCTGGTGCTCGCGCTGCTGGTGCGGGACAACTGGATCCAGTTCGTCCAGGCCGACGAGCTGAAGACCAACAAGCACAACCGGCGGGTGCTCATCGCCCGCTACAGCCAGCCGCGCGGCAACATCATCGTGGACGGCCGGGCGATCACCGGCTCGGTGGAGACCAACAGCACCGACTTCGCGTACAAGCGCACCTACCAGAACGGCGCCATGTGGGCGCCGGTCACCGGCTACGCCTCCCAGGTGTACGGCGCCACCCAGCTGGAGAGCATCGACGACGGCATCCTCACCGGCGACGACGACCGCCTGTTCTTCAACCGGACGATCGACATGATCACCGGGAAGGAGAAGAAGGGCGGCGACGTGATCACCACGCTGAACGCGAAGGCGCAGCAGGCCGCGTTCCGGGGCCTGGGCAACAAGAAGGGCGCCGTCGCCGCGCTCGACCCGCGCACCGGCAAGATACTCGCCCTGGCCAGCACGCCCAGCTACGACCCGTCGACCATCGCGGGCAGCGGCAAGCAGGACGCGGCGGCCTGGAAGGCGCTGGACAAGAAGAACAACCCCGACGACCCGATGCTCAACCGGGCGCTGCGCCAGACCTACCCGCCCGGCTCCACCTTCAAGGTCGTCACCGCCGCGGCCGCGCTGGAGGACGGCAAGTACTCCGACATCGACGCGCCCACCGACTCGCCGCTGCCGTGGAAGCTGCCGCTGTCCACCCGCTACCTGCACAACGAGGGCAACCTGCCCTGCAAGAACGCGAGCCTGCGCAACGCCCTGCGGGTCTCCTGCAACACCGTCTTCGGCAAGCTCGGCGACGACCTCGGCAACGAGAAGATGCGCGAGCAGGCCGAGAAGTTCGGTTTCAACCAGGAGGTCTTCACCCCGGTCCGGGCCGTGGCCAGCGTCTACCCCAAGGACAACCAGCCGCAGAACGCGCTGGACAGCATCGGCCAGGGCAGCAACCGCGCCACCCCGCTCCAGATGGCCATGGTCGCCGCCGCCGTCGCCAACAACGGCAAGCTCATGGAGCCGTACATGGTCGACAAGCTGCGCGCCCCGAACCTGAGCGTCGTGGAGCAGCACAGCCCGCGCCAGATGAGCCAGCCGATGTCCGCCGACACCGCGCGCAAGCTCCAGGCCATGATGGAGACCGTGGTCACGGACGGCACGGGCCGCAACGCCCGCATCCCCGGGGTCACGGTGGGCGGCAAGACGGGCACCGCGGAGCACGGCGTCGGCAACACCGGCACGCCCTACGCCTGGTTCATCTCCTACGCCAAGGGCGACGACGGCTCCCCGGTCGCGGTCGCCGTGGTGGTGGAGAGCTCCGGGGCCACCGAGGTCTCCGGCGGCCGCCTGGCCGCGCCCATCGCGCGCAGTGTGATGAAGGCGGTGCTCGACAGCGAGAAGTGACATTCCGGGTCAGCCGGGTCCCTCGGGGACATAGGGGACCGCCGGGCCGCGTGGGCCCACCGGTCCGTAAAGAACTGTAAAAACGTGACTCAGGCCACACTTGACCGTCAACTCCGCACGTCACAGTGGCGGCGGGCGGTGAGGCGCAGGCCACACCCGAGGTCGGCGCGCCATGCCGGGTACGGTATGCGCGAGCACCACGCGCCAGGCCCCCGGGCGGGCGCCGGGAGCGGTGCTCGAAGCGGGTGCGGGAGCGGGAGCGCGGCCGGCAGGGCGGGTGGCGCGGCCGGTGCGGTGCGCGCGGTGCGGGAACGCGGGAACGACGGAAGAGGGCTGGAGTAGCTATGGAAGAGCCGCGTCGCCTCGGCGGCCGGTACGAACTGGGCTCGGTGCTCGGCCGCGGCGGCATGGCGGAGGTCTACCTCGCGCACGACACCCGCCTCGGCCGTACCGTCGCCGTGAAGACGCTCCGGGTGGACCTCGCCCGCGACCCGTCCTTCCAGGCCCGGTTCCGCCGCGAGGCGCAGTCGGCCGCCTCGCTGAACCACCCGGCGATCGTCGCGGTCTACGACACCGGCGAGGACTACGTCGACGGCGTGTCCATTCCGTACATCGTGATGGAGTACGTCGACGGCTCCACCCTGCGCGAGCTGCTGCACACCGGCCGGAAACTGCTGCCCGAGCGCACCCTGGAGATGACCGTCGGGATTCTCCAGGCGCTGGAGTACTCGCACCGGAACAACATCGTTCACCGCGACATCAAGCCCGCGAACGTCATGCTCACCCGCACCGGCCAGGTCAAGGTCATGGACTTCGGCATCGCCCGGGCCCTCGGCGAGTCGGGCATGACCATGACGCAGACCTCGGCCGTCATCGGCACCGCGCAGTACCTCTCCCCCGAGCAGGCCAAGGGCGAGGCCGTCGACGCCCGCAGCGACCTGTACTCCACCGGCTGCCTGCTGTACGAGCTGCTGACCGGCCGCCCGCCGTTCATCGGCGACTCGCCCGTCGCCGTGGCCTACCAGCACGTACGGGAGGAGGCGCAGCCGCCCAGCGCGCACGACCCCGAGCTCACGCCCGAGATGGACGCGATCGTGCTGCGCGCCCTGGTGAAGGACCCCGACTACCGCTACCAGTCGGCCGACGAGATGCGCGCCGACATCGAGGCGGCCCTCGACGGCCAGCCGGTCGCCGCCACCGCCGCCCTCGGCTCGGTCGGCTACGGCGGCGCCGACGACCAGCCCACGACCCTGCTGCGGTCCCAGGAGCCCGGCGGCGCGACCTCCGTGCTGCCCCAGGCGCGCGACGACGACGGCGCCGGATACGGGGGCTACGGCGGCTACGACGAGCGGCCCGACCGGCGGCGCGGCAACGGCGACCGCAAGCGCCGGACGTCGACGGTGCTGCTGGTGGTGGCCGGGATACTGGTGCTGGTCGGCGCGATCTTCATCGGCAAATCGGTGTTCGGCGGCGGCGCCAACGACGACATGGTCGACGTGCCCAACCTCGTCGGCAAGACGCTCGACGAGGCCAAGCGGCTCGCCGACAACGGCGACTTCGTGGTCGAGGAGGGCACCCCCGACTTCTGCGACCAGCCGAAGAACACCATCTGCTCGCAGACCCCCAGCGGCGCGGACGCCCAGGTCAAGCGGCACGGCGCGGTCCAGGTCGTGCTGTCGAAGGGCGCGAAGCCCGCCGAGCGGATCACCGTGCCGGACGTGCTGAACATCCAGTACGACGAGGCCAGGTCCACCCTGGAGGCCAAGGGCTTCCACGTCCTGAAGAAGACCGAGGAGTCCGACCAGACCGCGAACAAGGTCATGCGGCAGGACCCGCAGGGCGGCACGAAGGCCGCCAAGGGCTCCGACATCACGCTGACCGTCGCCGTGCCGCAGACGAAGATCTCCCTGCCGCCGGTCACCAACCAGACCCTCGCCGACGCCAAGAAGCAGCTGGAGGACCTGGGCCTGACCGTCGTCACCCAGGAGACCGAGACCGCCGACGTCGACCCCGGCACCGTCACCGCCCAGTCCCCGGAGGCGGGCACCCAGGTCGCGCCGGGTTCGACGGTCACCCTGACGGTCTCCAAGGCGCCGACGATGGTCACCGTGCCGACCCTGACCGGCCAGACCCTGAAGGACGCCAAGAAGGCGCTCCAGGACGCGGGCCTGACCGTCGGCACCATCAACGGCCCGCAGGACGACAACGCGCGCGTCGTGATCAGTCAGCCGCAGCAGGGCAGCCAGGTGGCCCGGGGCACGGCCGTCACGCTGACCACCTTCGGCGGGAGCAGCGGCAACGGCAACGGGGGCGACGACGGAGACGGCGGAGGCGGGGGCGACGGCTTCCCGTTCGGCAACTGACGCACGGGGCCCACGGCCGCACTGAACCACCGACCGACGACTGAGCCCGGGGCTGCGGCCCCGGGCTCAGTCGTCGGTCGGTGCGGTCGGCGTGGTTTCACGTGAAACCCGTGGTTTCACGTGAAACCACGCCGACCGCCCAGCGCTAGTCCAGCTCCTTCGGCGGCGTACGGTCCGCGTCGACCTTCTGCGTGCGCACCAGCTCGCCCCACACGATGTACCGGTGCCGCGAGGTGTACACCGGCGTGCACGTCGTCAGCGTGATGTAGCGGCCCGGGCGGGTCTTGCCCGACTCCTTCGGCACCTGGGCGATCGCCTTGACGTTGAGCTTGGACGTCTCCGGCAGCGTCGCGTACACCCGGTAGACGTACCAGGTGTCGCGGGTCTCCATGACGATCGGGTCGCCCTTGTCCAGCTTGTGGATGTTGTGGAACTTCGCGCCGTGCCCGTCCCGGTGCGCGGCGAGCGTGAAGTTGCCCGTCCTGTCCCAGGGCATCGCGGACTTGACCGGCTTGGTGTAGAAGCCCGCCACGCCGTCGTTGAGCACGCTGTTCGACGTGCCCTTTCGGACCAGGATCGAGCCCTCGTGGAAGGCCGGTACGTGCAGGAAGCCGATGCCGGTACCGGTGTCGAGGTGGCCCGGTGCGGTGCTGGCCCACTCGCGGCGGACCTGGTCGCTCTGCTTCTTGGCCTCGCGGTCGGCGAGGACGTTCGTCCACCACAGGGAGTAGACGACGAACAGCGCCATGATCACGCCCGCGGTGATCAGCAGCTCTCCCAGAAAGCTGACCACCGTGGCCGCCACCGACCCGGTGCGGCGGCGGTGACGCCGCCGGGGTGTCGCGGTGGGCGTGTCGTCCCGCCGCTCGTCGTGCTCGGTGCGTGCCACCGCGTCGTACTCCATCTCGTTGTTCTTCTGGCTCCCGGCTCCCGCCGTCCCGGTCCGGCCGGCCTTGCGTCTCACTCGGTCAGGGCGGCCGGCTTGCCCTTGCTCCGGGGCTGCTCGCCGACCATCCGGCCCCACACGATCATCCGGTACTTGCTGGTGAACTCCGGCGTGCAGGTCGTGAGGGTGATGTACCGGCCGGGCTTGGTGAAGCCCGAGCCGGGCGGCACCGGCCCGATGACGCCGACGTTGGCGGGGGACGTCTGCGGCAGGATGCTCGTCATCTCGTACGTGTAGAAGCGGTTCTGCGTCTCCACGATGATCTTGTCGCCGGGCTTGAGGCGGTTGACGTAGCGGAACGGCTCGCCGTGGGTGTTGCGGTGGCCGGCCACCGCGAAGTTGCCGGTGCGGTCCCACGGCATGGCGGTCTTCAGGGAGCCCTCGCTGTAGTGGCCGACCATGCCGTGGTCGAGGACCTTGTGCTTGTCGATGCCCTCGGCGATCGGCGCCTTCACGTCCAGCTTGGGTATGTAGAGGATCGCGAATCCCTCGCCGGGTGAGAAGACGCCCGCCGCGCCGTTCTCCCCGTCCTCGTCCCACTGCTGCTGGAGGCGGCTGGCGGCCCCCTTGGCCTCCCACTCGGCCCGGATGTTGGTCCACCACAGCTGGTAGGTCACGAACAACAGCAGCAGCACGCCGATCGTGATGAACACCTCGCCGACGAGGCGGCTGGCGACGGTCGCCGGGCTGTCCTTGCGCGCGCGGGCGGCGCGCCGGGCCTCCACGCGCGTGCGCGGGCGCGCCGCGGCCCCGGCGGCCCCCGCG
>NZ_JAVSCF010000116.1:0-19331 GCF_031932565.1 Streptomyces sp. B1866 | reverse complement strand
GTCCGCGCCCGCGGTCAGGCCACGTTGACGCGCTGGCCGGGCGGGGCCGCCTCCAGCCAGGCCAGGAAGCCGGTCAGCGCGTCCTCGCTCATCGCCAGCTCCAGGGTCGAACCCCGGTGGCTGCAGGCGAGGACCACCGCGTCCGACAGCAGCGCCAGCTCCTCCTCGCCCTTGGGCGTGCGCCGCTCGCGTACCTCGATGGCGTCCCGCTCCAGCACCCGGCGCGGCCGCGGCGCGTACGAGAACACCCGGAACCACTCGATCCGGTCACCGCTGTAGCGGGCGACCCCGTAGGCCCAGCCCTTGCCGCTCGGTTCGGCCCCGGTGTCGGTCCCGGTCGCGTACCGCTCCGCCGCCCAGCGCAGGCTGCAGTCGAAGGTGCCGCCGGAGCGCTGGAGCAGCCGCCGCCGCAGGCCGAAGAAGAACAGCCCCAACACCACCAGCGCGACGGCCACGCCGCACACGAGCAGAGCGAGGACCAACTTCACCGACCTCCTCGCGTGCTCAGGCGGACATCCCGCTTACCTGCACCTCAGCCGCGGGCCGTGCCGGAGAATTCCGGCCCGGCCCGCGGCTGAGGGTAACAACCGCCCGGACGGGCAACCGCTCGTGCGGGCTTCAGTGCGCGCCCGTCGCCGCGCGCAGGCGGATCTCCGCCCGGCGCTCGGCGGCGTCGTCCGCGTCGGCCTTGGCGCGCTCCAGCGCCCGCTCCGCGCGCTTGACGTCGATCTCGTCGGAGAGTTCGGCGATCTCGGCGAGCAGCGACAGCTTCTCGTCCGCGAAGGAGATGAACCCGCCGTGCACCGCGGCGACGACGGTCCCGCCGTCACCCGTACGGATGGTCACCGGACCGGACTCCAGGACACCGAGCAGCGGCTGGTGGCCGGGCAGGACGCCGATGTCGCCCGATGTGGTGCGCGCGATGACCAGGGTCGCCGGGCCGGACCAGACGCTCCGGTCCGCCGCGACCAGCTCGACGTGCAGCTCAGCAGCCAACGTGGCTCCTCGGGTGGTGTCCCCTGCCGGGGTGCGGGCAGGGTGTGGGTCACAGGATAACGGGCGTACGCCAGGGGGACGGGAGGGACCCCGTCCCCCTGGCGCAGCGGTGCCGGCGGGCGGCGCCGCCGGGTCGGCGCGACGCTGCCGCGGTCGCGCGGCGTCGTCAGGAGACGCCCAGCTCCTTGGCCTTCTTCTTCAGGTCGTCCAGGCCACCGCACATGAAGAACGCCTGCTCCGGGAAGTGGTCGAACTCACCGTCGGCGATGGAGTTGAACGCGGCGATGGACTCGTCCAGCGGCACGTCCGAGCCGTCGAGGCCGGTGAACTGCTTCGCCGCGTGGGTGTTCTGCGACAGGAAGCGCTCGATGCGGCGGGCGCGGTGGACGGTGAGCTTGTCCTCCTCGCCCAGCTCGTCGATACCGAGGATGTTGATGATGTCCTGGAGGTCCTTGTACTTCTGCAGGATCGACTTCACGCGCGAGGCGCACTCGTAGTGCTCCTGCGAGATGTAGCGCGGGTCCAGGATCCGGGAGGTGGAGTCCAGCGGGTCCACCGCCGGGTAGATGCCCTTCTCCGAGATCGGGCGGGAGAGCACGGTCGTCGCGTCGAGGTGCGCGAACGTGGTCGCCGGGGCCGGGTCGGTGAGGTCGTCCGCGGGCACGTAGATCGCCTGCATGGAGGTGATCGAGTGGCCGCGGGTGGAGGTGATGCGCTCCTGGAGGATGCCCATCTCGTCGGCGAGGTTCGGCTGGTAGCCCACCGCGGAGGGCATGCGGCCCAGCAGGGTGGAGACCTCGGAACCGGCCTGGGTGAAGCGGAAGATGTTGTCGATGAAGAACAGCACGTCCTGCTTCTGGACGTCGCGGAAGTACTCCGCCATCGTCAGGCCGGCCAGCGCGACCCGCAGCCGGGTGCCCGGCGGCTCGTCCATCTGGCCGAAGACCAGCGCGGTCTGCGGGAGCACGCCCGAGTCGGCCATCTCCTCGATGAGGTCGTTGCCCTCACGGGTGCGCTCGCCGACGCCGGCGAACACGGAGACGCCCTCGTGCAGCTTCGCCACACGCATGATCATTTCCTGGATGAGCACGGTCTTGCCCACGCCCGCGCCGCCGAACAGACCGATCTTGCCGCCCTTGACGTACGGGGTGAGCAGGTCGATGACCTTCAGACCGGTCTCGAACATCTCGGTCTTCGACTCAAGCTGGTCGAAGGCGGGGGCCTTGCGGTGGATGGACCACCGCTCGGTGACCTCGGCCTCGGCCTCGGGCTCGTTGAGGATGCGGCCCAGGGTGTTGAACACCCGGCCCTTGGTGACGTCGCCGACGGGCACGGTGATGCCGGTGCCGGTGTCGGTGACCGGGCTCTGGCGGACCAGGCCGTCGGTGGGCTCCATGGAGATGGCGCGCACCACGCCCTCGCCGAGGTGCTGGGCCACCTCCAGGGTCAGGGTCTTCTTCCGGCCCGCCTCACTGGGGTCGGAGACCTCGACGTGCAGCGCGTTGTAGATGTCCGGCATCGCGTCGACGGGGAACTCCACGTCGACGACCGGGCCGATGACCCGCGCGACGCGGCCCGTCGCGGTAGCCGTCTCAGCAGTGGTGGTCATAGTTGTCAGTCACTCCCCGCGGAGGCGTCGGCCAGAGCGCTCGCGCCACCGACGATCTCGCTGATTTCCTGGGTGATGTCGGCCTGGCGGGCCGCGTTGGCAAGCCGCTTGAGCGACTTGATGAGCTCTTCCGCGTTGTCGGTCGCCGACTTCATCGCCCGCCGGGTGGCCGCGTGCTTGGAGGCGGCGGCCTGGAGCAGGGCGTTGTAGATGCGGGACTCGACGTACCGGGGCAGCAGCGCGTCGAGGACCTCCTCCGCCGACGGCTCGAAGTCGTACAGCGGCAGGACCACCCCCTTCGGCGCCTCCGCCTGCGCGGCGGGCTCCAGGCTGAGCGGCAGCAGCCGGTGCTCGACCGGCGTCTGCGTCAGCATCGACACGAACTCGGTGTACACGATGTGCAGCTCGTCCACGCCGCCGTCGGCGGTGTCCCGCAGGACGGCCTCGATGAGCGGGGCGGCGATGCGCTTGGCGTCCGCGTACGTCGGGTTGTCGGTGAACCCGGTCCAGGACTCGGCGATCTTCCGCTCGCGGAAGCCGTAGTAGGCGACGCCCTTGCGGCCGACGATGTAGCTGTCGACCTCGCGCCCGGCGCCGGTCAGCCGCTCGGTCAGCCGCTCCGCCGCCTTGATGACGTTGGAGGAGTAGCCGCCCGCGAGGCCGCGGTCGCTGGTGACGAGCAGCACGGCCGCCCGGCTCGGGTGCTCGACCTCGGTCGTCAGCGGGTGCCGGGTGGTGGAGCCGGTGGCGACCGCGGTCACCGCGCGGGTGAGCTCCTGGGCGTACGGAGTGGAGGCCGCCACCTGGCGCTGCGCCTTGACGATGCGCGAGGCGGCGATCATCTCCATCGCCCGGGTGATCTTCTTGGTCGCGGAGACGGTCTTGATCCGCCTCTTGTAGACCCGCAGCTGGGCGCCCATGCTCAGCCCTCGCCCAGCAGCTTGCCGTCCGAGGTCTCGAACTGCCGCTTGAACGCCACGACCGCGTCGGTGAGCTTCTGGATCGTGTCGTCGGAGAGCTTGCCGCCCTCGACGATGCCGATCATCAGGCCCTTGTGCTCGCGGTGCAGGTAGTCCAGCAGCTCGCGCTCGAAGCGGCGGATGTCCGCGACCGGCACGTCGTCCAGCTTGCCGGTGCCGCCCGCCCAGATGGACACGATCTGGTCCTCGGTCGGGTACGGCGCGTACTGCTGCTGCTTGAGCAGCTCGGTCATCCGCTGGCCGCGCTCCAGGGACGCCTTGGACGCGGCGTCCAGGTCGGAGCCGAAGGACGCGAACGCCTCCAGCTCGCGGTACTGGGCCAGGTCCACGCGCAGCCGGCCGGAGACCTGCCGCATGGCCTTGTGCTGGGCGGAGCCGCCGACGCGGGAGACGGAGATGCCGACGTTGAGCGCGGGGCGCTGGCCCGCGTTGAACAGGTCGGACTCCAGGAAGCACTGGCCGTCGGTGATGGAGATGACGTTGGTGGGGATGAACGCGGAGACGTCGTTGGCCTTGGTCTCCACGATCGGCAGGCCGGTCATGGAGCCGGAGCCCATGTCGTCCGACAGCTTCGCGCACCGCTCCAGCAGCCGGGAGTGCAGGTAGAACACGTCGCCCGGGTAGGCCTCGCGGCCCGGCGGGCGGCGCAGCAGCAGGGACACGGCGCGGTAGGCGTCGGCCTGCTTGGACAGGTCGTCGAAGACGATCAGGACGTGCTTGCCCTGGTACATCCAGTGCTGGCCGATGGCCGAACCGGTGTAGGGGGCGATGTACTTGAAGCCCGCCGGGTCGGACGCCGGGGCGGCGACGATGGTGGTGTACTCCAGGGCGCCGGCCTCCTCCAGCGCGCGGCGCACGCCGGCGATGGTGGAGCCCTTCTGGCCGATGGCGACGTAGATGCAGCGGACCTGCTTCTTCGGGTCGCCGGAGCGCCAGTTCGAGCGCTGGTTGATGATCGTGTCGACGGCCAGCGCGGTCTTGCCGGTCTGCCGGTCGCCGATGATCAGCTGGCGCTGGCCGCGGCCGATGGGGGTCATGGCGTCGACGGCCTTGTAGCCGGTCTCCATCGGCTCGTGCACCGACTTGCGCTGCATGACCGTGGGCGCCTGGAGTTCCAGGGCGCGGCGGCCGTCGGTCTCGATGTCGCCGAGGCCGTCGATCGGGTTGCCCAGCGGGTCGACCACGCGGCCGAGGTATCCCTCGCCGACGGCGACCGACAGCACCTCGCCGGTGCGGCGCACCGGCTGGCCCTCCTCGATGCCGGCGAACTCGCCGAGGACGATCGCGCCGATCTCCCGCTCTTCGAGGTTGAGGGCGAGGCCGAGGGTGCCGTCCTCGAACCTCAGCAGCTCGTTCGCCATGGCCGAGGGCAGTCCCTCGACCTTCGCGATGCCGTCACCGGCAACGCTGACCGTGCCGACCTCCTCGCGCGAGGCCGCGTCCGGCTGGTACGACTGGACGAAGTCCTCCAGCGCGTCCCGGATCTCCTCCGGCCGGATCGTGAGCTCCGCCATCTGGGTTCCCTGCTCTCCTTAGTTGGGCCCGAATTCCAAAGGTTCCGGGGGCGGCTGCCCCCAGCACACTCCGTTACGGCCCAACTCGGGCCGCTTCCGTGCTTGTTGAGTTGGTGGTCGGCCCGGTCCGGCCGCCCTGCGCGCCGGCCGGACCGCCGGCGGTCAGCCGGCGATCCGCCGGGCCGCCTCGTCGAGGCGGTCCGCGACGGTGCCGCTGATGACCTCGTCGCCGACGCGCACCGCGATCCCGCCGAGGACCTGGGGGTCCACGTCGAGGTTCAGGTGCACCTGCCGCCCGTAGAGCGCGGCGAGGGCGGCGCCGAGACGCCGCTTCTGCCGGTCGCTGAGCGGCACGGCCGAGGTCACCTCGGCGACCATGCGGTCGCGGCGCTCCGCGGCCAGTTTCGAAAGTGCGTTCAGTCCAGCTTCCAGGCTACGTCCGCGCGGCTGTTCGACAAGACGGACGACCAGCCGCTCGGTGGCCGGCCGCACCCGGCCGCCGAGCAGGCGGCGCAGCAGGCCGGTGCGGGCCTCCCGGACGGCGTCGGAGGCCATCCGGTCGGTCAGCGCCGAGCGCAGCGCGGGGCTGGAGGAGAGGATCCGGCCGAACCGGAACAGCTCGTCCTCGACATCGTCCAGCTCGCCGGCGCGCTGGGCCGCGACGATGTCGGCGGTGTCGGCCAGCTCCTCGACCGCGTCCGCCAGGTCCCGGGTCCGCACCCAGCGGGAGCGGACCAGACCGGACAGCAGGTCGACGACCTCGCCGCTCACCTGCCCGGCCAGCAGCCGCCCGACCAGCGCGGCCTTGTCCTCGCCCGGCCGCGCCGGGTCGGTGAGCACCCGGCGCAGCGGCACCTCGCGGTCCAGCAGCGCGGTGACGGACCCCAGCTCCCCGGCGAGCGCCGCCGGGTCGACCGCGGTGTTGTCCACCAGCGCGTCGAACCGCTCGCGCGCCGCGGCGAGCGCCTCCCGGCTCGCCCCGATCATCGCCCTGCCTCGGCCGTCGTCGGGTCGGCGGCCTTGGCCTCCAGCTCGTCCAGGAACCGGTCGATGGTGCGGCTCTGCCGGGCGAAGTCCTCCAGGGACTCGCCGACGAGCTTGCCGGCCAGTTCGGTGGCGAGCCTGCCCACGTCCTGCCGCAGGGTCTGCGCGGCCTGCTTGCGGTCGGCCTCGATCTGGGCGTGTCCGGCCGCGATGATCTCCTCACGCTGCCGCTGGCCCTCCGCGCGCATCTCGGCGATGAGCGCGGCGCCCTGCTCCTGCGCCTCCTGGCGCAGACGCGCGGCCTCGTGCCGGGCCTCGGCGAGCTGGGTCCGGTAGTCCTCCAGGACCTGCTGCGCCTCGGCCTGGGCGGCCTCGGCCTTCTCCATGCCGCCCTCGATCGCCGCGCGGCGCTCCTCCAGCACCCGGTTGATGTTCGGCAGGAGCTTCTTGGCGAGGAAGATGAAGACGATGGCGAAGGCGATCAGGCCGACGACGAGCTCGGGGATCGGCGGGATGAGGGGGTTCTCCTCCTCGGCCGCCAGGTGTGTCAGGTCGATCACGTCAGTGCCTTTCGTCGCAAACGGCTGGTCGGGCGCCGCGGTCAGCTGGTCGGGTAGACGAACGGCATGACCAGACCGATCAGGGCCAGCGCCTCACAGAAGGCGAAGCCGAGGATCTGGTTGGCGCGGATCAGACCGGCCGCCTCGGGCTGCCGGGCCAGGGCCTGGGTGCCGTTGCCGAAGATGATGCCGATGCCGACGCCGGGGCCGATGGCCGCGAGGCCGTAACCGATCGCGCCGAGGTTGCCCTTGATTTCGACGCCGGCGGCGAGGGTCTGGAGAGCGGACATGCCGGTTCTTCCTTCTCTTTCAAACGGACCGGTGGGGGTTGGCCACCGGGCGTTTCGTGTGGGACGGAGGGGTGGGGCGCTCAGTGGTGCTCGGCGAGAGCGCCCTGGATGTACGTGGCGGTCAGCAGGACGAAGACGTACGCCTGGACCCCCTGGATGAACAGCTCGAAGGCGGTCATCACGATGGTCATCAGGAACGAGACGCCGGCGTAGGCGATGCCGACACCGTTCAGCAGGTACCAGCTGGCGATGGTGAACATCAGCAGCAGCAGGTGGCCGGCGAACATGTTGGCGAAGAGCCGGACGGCGTGGGTGAAGGGCCGCACGATGACGTTGGAGAGGAACTCCAGGAACATCGCCAGCGGGAGCACGGCGCCCAGCGACTTGTCGTAGCCGGTGATGTTCTTCAGCCCGCCGACGAAGCCGTGCCGCTTGAAGGTCAGGGTCGTCCACACGAGGAAGACGACCGCGGCGAGCCCGACCGGGAAGGCGATGATCGACGTCACCGGGAACTGGGCGACCGGGATGACCGACCACAGGTTCATCAGCCAGACGGTGAAGAACAGGGCGACGACCAGGGGGACGTACTTCTCGCCCTCCTTCTTGCCGATGGCCTCGTAGACGATGCCGCGGCGTACGAAGTCGTACCCGGCCTCGCCGACCATCTGGAGCTTGCCGGGGACCACCTTGGCCCGGGCGAAGGCGGCCCAGAAGAACCAGACGACGACGACCGTGCCCAGCAGCGCCAGCAGCATCGGCTTGTTGAACTCGAAGCCGCCGATCGTGAAGATCGGCTTGAACGTGAACGAGTGAAGCCCCGGAGCCGGGAAGCCGCAACCGTCGAAGAGGTGGCAGTCGGTCTCGAAGGCGAGCGTCTGGTCAGCACTCACCGCGAGCTCCTTCAGCGTGGCACATGGGTTCGGCAACCTCGTTTGTGTCGGCGCGGCGCGGGGCCGCGTAACGGCACTGGACTTGAGTTACTGCTGGTACGGGGACGATCATGGCTGGTCGGGCCGGGCGTACCGGACGACGGTGGCGTGGGGTGCCGAGCCCGTCCCGCGCATGCCGGAATTCGGCCCCCTGGTGCCGCCGTGTCTCAGATGGCACGGGACGATAGCAGGTGAGCGCTTGGGCTCTCGGACCGGCCCCGTCCGTCACGACGTGGACCTGACAGGCGCGCTCTGCTCCGCACTGCCGGACGCCGCTCCGCCCGCCGCGGAGCCGCCCGGACCGCCCTGCTCGGGCTGCACGTACAGGATCTTCGCCTTCATGTGCACCCGGGTCTGGGTGGCGATCCACACCAGCGTCGCGGCCAGCAGGGAGAAGGCGAAGGCCCGGGTGTTGAACGCGTGCGTGTCCTTGAACAGCCCCAGCACCACGGCGACCAGCAGGATCTGTGTCATGTAGAGCAACAGGCCCATGGCCTGGAAGAGCTGCGGGAACTGCTTGGCGGTGCGTTGGAGCACCACCAGGCCCATCGCCATCACGGCACCGGCGACGAAGGCGCCGGCCGCGGCCCCGTACGCGCCCTTGGCACCGGCGAGCACCGAGCTGACCACGACGGCGACGGCACCCGCGAGGGTGGTGGCCACGGCGCAACTCAGGAGTGTTCGGGCGTCGTTGGACTGCATGAGGGGTTCTCCGGCGAAGGTCGGAAGCAAACGGTTCGTCGTGGACGAGCGTAATCCCCGGGGGCGTGCGGAGCCGCGCGGTGGAGGGCAACCGCGGGGACGCCCCCCGGCTCCAGCACCGGGTTTCGTGAACGGTATCACAAACTATTTGATGAGGTCTTTACCTAGTGCATGTGCCAACTGTCACACGTGAGAGTTACACCTCGCGCGCCGAGCTGACAAGCTGCGACTCTGTCTGGTATAGGGATCCGCCATCCACTTCAGCAAAGGTAAACGATCGTTCAAACCTCATCGTGAGCTGCTGATGCGACGCCGGTGGGTGAACCGGGAGCGGTCCCCGATCGCGGTGGCGCCGCCCGGCTGCTGAGCGGCCCCGCCGACGCCGGCCACCCCGTTCGCACCGTTTGCATTGTTCGCAGCATTCGGGCCGTGCGCCCCGTTCGCCGCCGCGGCACCGGCCACCCCGGCCAGGCCCCCGGCCCCGGCGGCCACCGGCTCGCCGCCCGCGTCCGGGCGGCCGGGCCGCGCCGCGTGCCGGGCCCGCCGGGCGTGCCGGTAGCGCGGCGGCACCACGCCCTCGGCCCACTCGGGCGCCTGCGGGCTGAAGCGCGGCAGCAGCAGCAGGACCAGGCCCAGGGCGCTGAGCCCCACGATCGCCAGCACGAACCACATGCCCGCCTCGGAGTTCACCGAGTAGGCCACCGCGCCGAAGGCGATCAGCGCCGACCAGAAGTACATGATCAGCACGGCGCGGGCGTGCGAGTGGCCGATCTCCAGCAGGCGGTGGTGCAGGTGGCCGCGGTCGGCGGCGAACGGCGACTGGCCACGCCAGGTGCGCCGGACCACGGCCAGCACCAGGTCGGCGAACGGTACCGCGATCACGGTCAGCGGCAGCAGCAGCGGGATGTAGACGGGCACGGTGGCGTGCACCGCGGCCTGCTCCGACCCGGCGAACAGCTTCATCGCGTCCGGGTCGACCTGGCCGGTGATGGAGATGGCGCCCGCCGCCAGCACCAGGCCGATGAGCATCGAACCGGAGTCGCCCATGAAGATCCGGGCCGGGTGCGCGTTGTGCGGCAGGAAGCCCAGGCACATGCCCATCAGGACGGCGGCGAACAGCGTCGCGGGCGCGGCCGCCTCCAGCCCGTACCCGTACCAGATGCGGTACGCGTACATGAAGAACGCGGCGGCGGCGATGCAGACCATGCCGGAGGCCAGCCCGTCCAGGCCGTCCACGAAGTTCACCGCGTTGATGGTGATGACCACCAGGGCCACCGTCAGCAGCGTGCCCTGCCAGGGCGTCAGCGACACCGTGCCCACCCCGGGCACCGGAATCCACAGGATCGTCAGGCCCTGGAGCACCATGACGCCGGCGGCGATCATCTGGCCGCCGAGCTTGACCAGCGCGTCCACGCCCCACTTGTCGTCCAGCACGCCCAGCAGCCAGATCAGCCCGGCGCCGGACAGCAGGGCGCGCGGCTCGTTGGACAGGGCGTAGACGTCCTTGAGGTTGGTCAGGTGCGCGGCGACCAGCAGCCCGGCGCACAGCCCGCCGAACATCGCGATGCCGCCCAGCCGCGGCGTGGGCTCCCGGTGCACGTCGCGGGCGCGGATCTCGGGCATCGCCCCGGCCAGGATGGCGAACTTCCGCACCGGCCCGGTCAGCAGGTAGGTGACCGCGGCCGTGACGCACAGAGTCAGCAGATATTCACGCACAGGCTGCCCCAGGGGTATCGCTGGCCATCACGACCACACACCTTATGCGTGCCGGGCCACGGACCGTGCACGTAACCCTAGACGTTCCACGCCATCGGATGGTTGCGGCCGCCGGTTACGGCCCGGATGGCGCCGTATGTGACGCGGCGTCCGGCGGCGCGTACGGGGCGGCGGGCGCGGCGGCGGGAAGCGCGGGGTAGGGCGGGAAGCGCGCCGCGAGCCGGGCCGCCTCGCCGCGCACCGCGCCGTCCTCGCCGCGCAGCGCCGCGCCGAGCAGCACCGCGATCCGCGCCATCTCCGGCTCGGCCATGCCCTGCGTGGTCACCGCGGCCGTGCCCAGCCGGATGCCCTGCACGCAGCCGCCCGCCACGGTGGTCCCGCCGGGCACCACGCAGGTGTCCAGCACCAGGCCGGCGGCGGCGCAGCGGCTCCGGGCCAGGTGGCCGTCCACGCCCAGCGGCCGCACGTCCGCGGTGATCAGGTGGGTGTCGGTGCCGCCGGTGGCGACCTCAAGGCCCTCCTCGGGCAGGGCGGCGGCCAGCGCCCGGGCGTTGGCCACCACCTGCCGGGCGTAGCCGCGGAAGGCCGGGGAGGCGGCCTCGCCGAAGGCCACCGCCTTGGCCGCCACCGCGTGCATCTGCGCGCCGCCCTGGCAGAAGGGGAACACCGCGCGGTCCACCTGGTCGGCGAACTCGGCGCGGCACAGGATCATCCCCCCGCGCGGGCCGCGCAGCACCTTGTGCGTGGTGGCGCACACCACGTCCGCGTGACGCACCGGGCTGGGCGCCACACCCCCGGCGACCAGGCCGATGGGGTGGGCGGCGTCGGCGATGAGGAGCGCGTCGACCTCGTCGGCGATCTCCCGGAAGGCCGCGTAGTCCGGGTGCCGCGGGTAGCAGATCGAGCCGCAGACGATGGCCTTCGGGCGGTGCGCGCGGGCCAGGTCGCGCACCTGGTCGTAGTCGATGAGGCCGGTGGCCGGGTCGACGCCGTAGCCGACGAAGTCGAACCAGCGGCCGGAGAAGTTGGCCGCCGAGCCGTGCGTCATGTGCCCGCCGTGCGCCAGGCCCATGGCCAGCACCGTGTCGCCCGGCCGCAGCAGCGCGGCGTACGCGGCGAGCACGGCCGAGGAGCCCGAGTGCGGCTGCACGTTGGCGTGCTCGGCGCCGAACAGGGCCTTCGCCCGGTCCACCGCGATCCGCTCGGCCGCGTCGACCAGCTCGCAGCCGCCGTGGTGGCGGGCGCCGGGATAGCCCTCCGCGTACTTGTTGCCCAGCGGGGAGCCGAGGGCGGCCAGCACGGCGCGGGAGGTGAAGTTCTCCGCGGCGATGAGCTGGAGGCCGCAGCCGACCCGGTCCAGCTCGCCCAGCAGGATGCCCGCGATCTCCGGGTCCTGGCGGCGCAGCGCCGCCATGCCCGGACCCCACGGGTCGGGCGGGGGTTCGGCCTGGCGGCCGACGGTGGGCGTGCCGCGGGGTGCGCTGGTGGCGGGCATCGCGTGCTCACAGCCTGGGTCGGGGCGGGTGGTCCTCTCCCTCACTGTAGGGCCGCGGGGGCGGGCGCGCGCGGCGGCACGGGGGCCCGGCGGGGCGGGTGGGCGACGCGTTCCCGGGCCGGCCGCTCGCACCTGGCCGTACGCGACCGTATCCGGGCCGTACGGGACCGTTTTCCGCCCGTACGGGACCGCCTCGCGTGTCAGCGGCGCGCGGACACCCCGGTCAGCGCGGTGACGACCGGGTCGAGGGCCTGGCTGATCTCCTCGCCGACCGAGCGGAAGTAGGTGATAGGCGAGCCGTACGGGTCGTACACCTCGTCGGCGTCCTCGGTGGGCGCCAGCAGCCAGCCGCGCAGCGCGGCCGCCGCCCGCACCAGGGCGCGGGCCCGCTCCACCACGCCGCCCACGTCGCGCGGGTCGGGCAGCGTGGCCGGGTCGATGGCCCGCACCAGCCGGGTGAACTCCTTCAGGGTGAACGTGCGCAGGCCCGCCGAGTGGCCCATGGAGATGACCTGGGCCCGGTGGTCGCGGGTGGCGGTGAGCACCAGGTCGGCACGGATGACGTGCTCGTCCAGCAGCTCCCGGCCGGTGAACCCTGCCGGGTCGGCGCCCAGGTCGGTGAGCACGGTGGCGGCGTGCGCCTCCATCGGCGCCCCCTCGTGGCCCCAGGTGCCCGCGCTCTCCACGATCAGCCCGTCGGCGGCGCCGCCCAGCCGGCGCGCGAGGGCCGAGCGGGTCAGCCGCTCGGTGATCGGCGAGCGGCAGACGTTGCCGGTGCTGACGTGGAGGATGCGGAACGTTCCGCCGACCGTCTGTTCGGCGGTGCCACCGTGTTTCTCCGCTATGCCACGCCCCTCAGGGGCCGTCAACGGGCCTCCTCTAGGTCCGGTACGACCTCCCGGAGCCGGTCCGCGCCCAGTGCCCCCGCGCGCAGCAGCACCGGCACTTTGCCGGTGACGTCGACGATGGAGGACGGCACGGCCGCGGGGGTGGGACCGCCGTCGAGGTAGACGGCGACGGCCTCGCCGAGCATGTTCTGCGCGGCGTCGCAGTCCTGCGGGGAGGGATAGCCGGTGAGGTTGGCGCTGGAGACCGCCATGGGACCGACGTCCGTCAGCAGCTCGATGGCCACCGGGTGCAGCGGCATGCGCACCGCCACGGTGCCGCGGGTCTCCCCCAGGTCCCACGACAGCGACGGCTGGTGCCGGGCGACGAGGGTCAGCGGGCCGGGCCAGAAGGCGTCCACCAGCTCCCACGCCTGCTCGGAGAAGTCGGTGACCAGGCCGTGCAGGGTGTTCGGCGAGCCGATCAGCACCGGCGAGGGCATGGCGCGCCCGCGGCCCTTGGCCAGCAGCAGGTCGGCGACGGCCTGCGCGCTGAACGCGTCGCAGCCCACCCCGTAGACGGTGTCGGTGGGCAGCACGACCAGCTCGCCGCGGCGCACGGCGGCGGCGGCCTCGCGCAGGCCGGTCGCGCGGTCGACGGGGTCGCCGCACTCGTATCGCCGGGCCATGGAACGGTCCTCCTCGGAATGGGCCAGTACGGAGTGGGGGGTGTCCCCGGGACCGGGGGTGTCCCCGGGACCNTCCCCGGGACCGGGGGTGTCCCCGGGACCGGGGGCGTCCCCGGGTCGGGGGGCGTCCCCGGGTCGGGGGGCGTCCCCGGGTCGGGGGGCGTCCCCGGACGCCGCCGGGCGGTCGGCCGGGGCGGCGGGCGGCGGGCCCGCGGTCACGGCAGGGCCCTGCGGGCGGTGGCGAACCGGGGCCGGTTGTTCAGGTCGGGGTGGTCGGCGGCGTCGGCCCAGCCGCGCTCCTCGGTGAACAGCCACGGCACCTGGCCGCCCTGGGTGTCGGCGTGCTCGACGACCACGACGCCGCCCGGGCGCAGCAGCCGGTGGGCGGTGCGCTCCAGGCCGCGGATGGCGTCCAGGCCGTCCTCACCGGAGAACAGCGCGAGCTGCGGGTCGTGGTCGCGGGCCTCCGGCGCGACATACTCCCACTCGGTCAGCGGGATGTACGGCGGGTTGCTGATCACGAGGTCGACCTGTCCGTCCAGCTCCGGCAGGGCGGTCAGGGCGTCCCCGTGGTGGAGAACGACGCGGGACCCCTCGACGTTCTTCCGCGCCCAGCCCAGGGCGGTCTCGTCCAGCTCCACGGCGTGCACCCGGGAGCGCGGCACCTCCTGCGCCAGGGCCAGGGCGATGGCCCCGGAGCCCGTACACAGGTCCACGATCAGCGGCTCGACCACGTCCATGGCGCGCACCGCGTCTATCGCCCAGCCGACGACGGACTCGGTCTCCGGGCGCGGTACGAACACCCCGGGCCCCACCTGGAGCTCCAGGAACCGGAAGAAGGCGCGGCCGGTGATGTGCTGGAGCGGTTCGCGGGCCTCACGGCGGGCCACCACCTCCCAGTAGCGGGCGTCGAAGTCGGCGTCCGCCACCGTGTGCAGCTCGCCGCGGCGCACGCCGTGCACGAACGCCGCCAGCTCCTCGGCGTCGAAGCGCGGCGAGGGCACGCCGGCGTCCGCCAGGCGCTGGGTGGCCCGGGCCACCTCGCCGAGCAGCAGGGTCCGTGGGTTCGGGGAGTGTCCCCCGGATGGCGCCGCCACTGTCATCCTCCAGCCGGTCCGTCACGGGCCTGTCGGCCTCGTCGGCCATGTCGGCCGTGTCCTGAAGCGGGTCCCGCGGCACGCCGCCGCCGTCACCCGTGGTGGCCGCGGCGGGCACCGCCCGCGCTGCCCGCCGCGCGTGCCTACTGCGCGGCCGCCAGCCGGGCGGCCGCGTCGGCGTCGACGCAGTGCTGGATCACCGCTTCGAGCTCGCCGTCGAGCACCTGGTCCAAGTTGTACGCCTTGAAGCCGGTGCGGTGGTCCGAGATCCGGTTTTCCGGGAAGTTGTACGTCCGGATCCGCTCGGACCGGTCCACCGTGCGGACCTGGCTGCGGCGCGCGTCGGACGCCTTGCTCTCCGCCTCCTCCTGGGCCGCGGCCAGCAGCCGGGAGCGCAGGATGCGCAGCGCCTGCTCCTTGTTCTGCAGCTGGCTCTTCTCGTTCTGGCAGGAGACGACGATGCCGGTGGGCAGGTGGGTGATGCGCACCGCCGAGTCGGTGGTGTTGACCGACTGGCCGCCCGGGCCGGAGGAGCGGTAGACGTCGATCCGCAGGTCGTTCGGGCCGATCTCCACCTCCACCTCCTCGGCCTCGGGGGTGACCAGCACGCCCGCCGCGGAGGTGTGGATGCGGCCCTGGGACTCGGTGGCGGGCACCCGCTGCACGCGGTGCACCCCGCCCTCGTACTTCAGCCGCGCCCACACGCCCTGGCCCGGCTCGATCTGGCCGCGGGCCTTGACCGCCACGGACACGTCCTTGTAGCCGCCGAGGTCGGACTCGTTGGCGTCCAGGATCTCGGTGCGCCAGCCCACCCGCTCGGCGTACCGCAGGTACATCCGCAGCAGGTCGCCCGCGAACAGCGCCGACTCCTCGCCGCCCTCACCGGCCTTGACCTCCAGGATGACGTCCTTGTCGTCGCTCGGGTCGCGCGGGACGAGCAGCAGCCGCAGCCGGTCGGCCAGCTCCTCGTGCTGCCGCTCCAGCTGCCGCACCTCCTCCGCGAACTCCGGGTCGTCGGCGGCCAGCTCGCGCGCGGCCCCGATGTCCTCGCCGGTCCGGCGCCACGAGCGGTACGTGCCGACGACCGGGGTCAGCTCGGCGTACCGCTTGCCGAGCCGCTTCGCCTCCCGCTGGTCGGCGTGGACCGCGGGGTCGGCCAGCCGCTTTTCGAGGTCGGCGTGCTCGCCGATCAGTTCCTCGACGGCCTCGAACATCGTCGGACTCCCTGCTGGTGGGTGCGTCGGTGGGCTGCGGGGCTGGTGGGGCGGTCCGGGCCCGCGCCGGGGCCGCCGCGGCCGGGCGGTGGTCAACGGGCCGGCTGCCGACGGGCCCGGCTTGCTGACGGGCTTTTGCTGCCGGGCCCGGCTTGCTGACGGGCGGGGGCGGGCCGGTGACGACAAAACGCCGGTCCGGCCGCCCCGAAGGACGGCCGAGGACCGGCGCCGTGTGAGTCGCTACTTCTTCCGGGTGGACCCGGCGTTCTTGCCGAAGCGGGCCTCGAACCGCGCCACGCGGCCACCGGTGTCCATGATCTTCTGCTTGCCCGTGTAGAACGGGTGGCACTCGGAGCAGATGTCGGCACGGATCGTGCCGCTCGCCACGGTGCTGCGGGTGGTGAACGAGGCGCCGCACGTGCAGCTGACCTGCGTCTCGACGTACTCCGGGTGGATGTCGCGCTTCAAGGGATGCTCCTAGGTTCGGGAGGGTTCCGGGTCGCGGGGCGGGGTTCGCCCGGCGTGAACCGGGACCGGCGATCCAGTCTGCCAGCACTGGCCGCATCCCCCAAAACCGAGGGGCGGGTCCGGATATTCCGGGCGGCCGCACCGGCGCCCGCCGGGCTCCCGTCCGGCCTCTGCCGGGCTTCCGTCCGGCCTCTGTCCGGCTCCCGTCCGGCTTCTGTCCGGCTCCCGTACGGGTCGCGCTCCGGTCGGGGTGGTCTCAGGACCTCCTGACCACCTGCGTGACGCCGAGCCCGTCGCCCGCCGAGCCCTTCGTCGCCGTCCGCGGCACCTGCCGGTCCGCGCGCAGGGCCCGCCAGACCTCGTCGGCCCGGGAGTCGATCGGCACGACGCGGTTGGGGTTGGCCGGGTCGTACCGCACCGGCAGCGTGACCATGCGGGTGCGGTCGGAGTCGACGCCCTTCAGGCCTCGTGCGAAGCCGAGCAGCCGGCCCACCGAGGCCAGCTCGGAGTCGGTCGTCAGGGCCTTGGTGGAGGTGTCCGCCAGGTCGTACAGCTTGGTGGGGCTGCCCAGCAGGTCCACCGCCCGGACCCGGTCGAGCAGGGCCTTCAGGAACGCCTGCTGGAGCCTGATGCGGCCCAGG
This sequence comes from Streptomyces sp. B1866, assembly GCF_031932565.1. NCBI lineage: Bacteria > Bacillati > Actinomycetota > Actinomycetes > Kitasatosporales > Streptomycetaceae > Streptomyces > Streptomyces sp. B1866. The sequence goes on along the minus strand of NZ_JAVSCF010000116.1, from coordinate 2,623 downwards.
TCGCTGCCGTCGCCCACGCCGTGCCGGGTGCGCACCAGGCCCAGGGCCTGCTTGCCGTCGAGGTGGTGGCGGCCCGCCTTCAGGTCCAGGTGGCTCTTCTTGTCGTGGATGGCCTCGGTGGTGGTGATGTCGACTCCGCCGATCTTGTCGACCAGCTTGCGGAAGCCGGAGAAGTCGATCTCCAGGTAGTGGTCCATGCGGATGCCGGTCATGGCCTCGACGGTCTTGACCGCGCAGGCGGGCCCGCCGATCTCGTACGCGGTGTTGAACATGGCGCGCGCCGCGCCGCGTGCGGTGTGCCCGCCGTGGGTCGCGGTGCAGGCCGGGCGCTTGACGAGGGTGTCGCGCGGGATGCTGACGACGGTGGCCCTGCGGTGGCCCTGGTAGACGTGTACCACCATGGCGGTGTCGGAGCGGGCGCTGTTCTTGTCGCCGCCGCCGTAACCGCCGTTGTCGCCCGCGCGGGAGTCGGAGCCGAGGACGAGGATGTCCAGGGAGCCGTTGTCGACGTTCCGGGGGCGGTCGCGGCCGAGCGCGCCGTTGATGTCGATGCCGGTCAGGTTGCCGTTGAGCCGGTGGTAGAGGTATCCGACGGCGAGCACGCACACCGTCACCGTCACCGTGAGCGTCCAGGCGGTGCCCCGCAGGACCCTGCCCGGCGCGCCCGACCCTGCGCCGTTGTTCCCGTCACCCATGCGCCGCGCTCCCAGTCGTCCACCGCATCCCAGACGAGTACCCCCTGACGCCGCGGTCAGGCTCCGTGCGCGGGCGTTTACCCCCGGCAGGAGGCGTTTACGGCCGCCGGGGGCGGCGGCGGGACGCGGCGGGACGGGTGACGCCGAGGGCCCTTCCGGTGGTCGGAAGGGCCCTCGGGGTTGCGGACGGGCCGCCGGGTGGTATCCGGCGGATGGGCGTCCGACGGACGGATGACAGCCGGCAGAGGCGGGATGCCAGCTGTCAGGTACCAGCTGCCAGGTACCAGCTGCCAGATGTCACCTGACGGATATCAGATGACACCTGACAGTCAACGAAATCTGTCAGCCGTCAGTCAGTCGTTGCCCGGCGTCGGCGTGTTCTTCGCGATCTGCATCAGGAACTCGGCGTTGGACTTGGTCTGCTTCATCTTGTCCAGCAGCAGCTCGATGGCCTGCTGCGAGTCCAGCGCGTGCAGCACCCGGCGGAGCTTCCAGACGATGTTCAGCTCCTCCGGCGCCAGCAGGATCTCCTCCTTGCGGGTGCTGGACTGGTCGACGTCGACCGCCGGGAAGATGCGCTTGTCCGCGAGCTTCCGGTCGAGCCGGAGCTCCATGTTGCCGGTGCCCTTGAACTCCTCGAAGATCACCTCGTCCATCCGCGAGCCGGTCTCGACCAGCGCGGTGGCCAGGATGGTCAGCGAGCCGCCGTCCTCGATGTTCCGCGCGGCGCCGAAGAACCGCTTGGGCGGGTAGAGGGCCGTGGAGTCGACACCGCCGGACAGGATGCGGCCCGACGCCGGGGCGGCCAGGTTGTAGGCGCGGCCCAGACGGGTGATCGAGTCCAGCAGCACCACCACGTCGTGGCCCAGCTCCACCAGCCGCTTGGCCCGCTCGATGGCCAGCTCGGCGACGGTGGTGTGGTCCTCGGCCGGCCGGTCGAAGGTCGAGGAGATGACCTCGCCCTTCACCGACCGCTGCATGTCGGTGACCTCTTCGGGACGCTCGTCCACGAGCACGACCATCAGGTGGCACTCGGGGCTGTTGCGGGTGATCGCGTTGGCGATCGCCTGCATGATGATGGTCTTGCCGGTCTTCGGCGGGGCCACGATCAGGCCGCGCTGGCCCTTGCCGATGGGCGCGACCAGGTCGATGATCCGGGTGATCAGCGCGTTCGGCTCGTTCTCCAGGCGCAGCCGCTCCTGCGGGTACAGCGGGGTCAGCTTGCCGAACTCCGGCCGGCCGCGGCCGGTCTCGGGCGCCATGCCGTTGACCGAGTCGAGGCGGACCAGCGCGTTGAACTTCTCGCGGCGCTCGCCCTCGCGCGGCTGGCGCACCGCGCCGGTGACGTGGTCGCCCTTGCGCAGGCCGTTCTTGCGGACCTGGGCGAGCGAGACGTACACGTCGTTGGGCCCCGGCAGGTAGCCGGAGGTGCGGATGAAGGCGTAGTTGTCGAGGATGTCGAGGATGCCCGCGACGGGGATCAGCACGTCGTCATCGGCGACCTGCGGCTCGTTGCCGAAGTCGTCGCGGCCGCGCCGGCCGCGCCGGTCGCGGTACCGGCCGCGGCGGCCCCGGCGGCCGCCCGCCTCGTCGTCGAAGCCCTCGTCGTCGGACCGCTGGCTCTGGCGCTGCTGCTGGCGGCCGCCCTGCTGGGCGCCCTCGCCGTCGCCCTTGCCGCCGCGGCGGTCGCGCTGCTCACGCTGCTCACGCTGGTTGCCGCGGCCCTGGCGCTCGCCCTTCTGGGTGCGCTCCTGGCGGTCGCCGACCGCGCCCTTGGCCCCGCGGCCCTCGGCGGTGTCGGCGGCGGCCTCGGCCTTGGCGTCGGCCCGCGGCTCGGTCCTCACGTCGGCCTTCGCCTCCGGGCGGGTGTCGACGGCGGCCGCGGCCGCGGTCTCCGGGGCGCCGGCGGGCGCGGTCGCGCGCCGGCG
>NZ_JAVSCF010000115.1:0-19357 GCF_031932565.1 Streptomyces sp. B1866 | reverse complement strand
CGCCGCGTGTGCCGGGCACGCGCCGCGGCCGGCGCCGGTGCGCCCGGGCCACCTGGCGGCCTGCCACTTCCCCCGCGCCGCGGACGCCGGCTGACCGGCCGCCGCGCCGGCCCGGCCCGGCCTGATCCGGTCAGGCCGGGCCGGCGCGCCGGATGGTGGCCGCCATCGGCCCGTCGGGCCGCAGGTTGGCGCCGAAGACGGGTGCGGCGGGCGGCTGGTGGAAGCCGGGCACGTACCCGGGCAGCAGGGCGTCGAGCAGGGCCGTCATCTCGCGCAGCGCGAACTGCTGCCCGAGGCAGGCGCGGGCGCCGACGCCGAACGGGTGGTACGCGCCGTGCCGGGCCCCGCGCGCGCGGATGAAGCGGCGCGGGTCGAAGGCGTCCGGCTCCGGCCACCGGGCCGGGTCGCGGTGGACGAGGTAGGGGCACACCAGCACGCGGGTGCCGGCCTCGACGCGGTAGCCGCCGAGGGTGTCGGCGGCGGTGGTGTGGCGGGGCACGAGCCAGACGGCCGGGTACAGCCGCAGCGTCTCGCTGATCAGCGCCTGCACGGCCTGCCGGCGCCCGGGCGAGCCCGGTTCCCCGGCCGCCAGGGCCCACTCGCGCGCCTCGGGGTGCCGGTGCAGCAGCAGCCACAGCCAGGCCAGGGTGGTGGCGCTGGTCTCGTGCCCGGCGACCACGAGGGTCACCAGCTCGTCGCGGATGAGCCGGTCGGTGTACTCGGGGCGGGTGCGGGCGGCGTCGAGCAGCACGTCCAGGATGCCCTCGGGCTCCTGCCCGGCCCGGGCCGCCCGGTCGGCGCGGGCCGCGTCGATGACGCGGTGGGCGGTGGCGTCGATGGACGCCAGGGCCTCCTCGACCGCCTCCGGCTGGGTGACGGCCGGGCCGGTGGCCGGCAGTGCGGCGACGACGGTGCCGAGGGCGGCCAGGTCGGCGTGGGTGGCGTCGTCCAGGGGCCGGGCGGTCAGCAGCCGCCAGATGGTGTCCAGTGCGAAGAACCCCATGTCCTCGCCGACGTCCGTGCCGCGCCCGTCGTCGGCCCGGGCGGCCCAGCGGTGCGCGGCGCGGGCGGCGGCGTCCTCGATGTGCCGCTCGTAGCGGCGCACGCCCGCCGTGGTGAAGTGCGGTTGGAGCAGCCGCCGCTGCCCGCGCCACGCGTCGCCGGTGGCGGAGATCAGGCCTTCGCCGAGCAGCGCGCGGGCCCGGTGGGAGTGCTTGCCGTAGACCTCGGGGTGCCGCACCAGGACGTGCTCGACCTCGTCGGGGCCGGTGACGAGCACCATGAGCTGTCCGCCCACGCGCAGCGCGCTGACCGGCCCGAGGCACTGGGCGCGGGCCAGCAGCTCGGGCAGCGGTGCCCGCGCGTCCTCGCCGTCGGCGTCCAGGTCCAGGCACGGCGGCGGACCGCCGGGACCGGGCGGCGGCGCGGGGGCGTTGGGGAAGGCTGCGGTCACACGGGCTCCCAGGCGGACGGGCGGCGCCGGACACCGGAACGCGGCGGCGGCCGGGGGCTCCCGGTACACCGCGGCGCGGACGCCGGACCGTCTGAACTACTCCCCGCATCCTATGCGACACTTGCCGTATACACAGTTCCGGGGGTGCGGACGTGACGCAGGCAGGGGCGGCGACATGGGTGGGGAGTGGGTGGACTATGTGGACGTGGACGACCGTCCCGTCGGCCGGGGCCCGCGCGGGGGCGCCGCCGCCCGGGGCCTGTACTACCGCGTGGCCGCCACGGTGCTGACCGACGCGGCGGGGCGGGTGCTGGTCTACCGGCGCCCGGCCGCGGCGCCGGTGCTGCCGGGCCACTTCGACGTGCTGGTCGGCGGCTCGGTGCGGGCCGGGGAGAGCTACCTGGACGCCGCCGTCCGGGAGCTGTCCGAGGAGCTGGGGGTGGCCTGCGAGCCGCGGGAGGTGTGGCGCACCCGGGCCGGGTCGCCCGTGGGGCCGTGCTGGCTCGCCGTCCACCACGCCCGCTGCGACCGGGCCGGGCGGCCGGACCCGCGGGAGGTCGCCTGGCACGGCTTCGTGCCCGTGCGGCGTGTGCTGGACGGCGCGTTCCAGCCCTTCGACGACGTCGGCCGCCGGGCGCTGGCGCGGCTGGCCGGATGAGCGGCGGCCGTGGTGAAGGCGCCCGGCGCCGGTGAGGTCTCTGTCAGGTCCCGTGAGGTCCCCCCGTGAGGTGAGGTACGGATGATCACCGCCGCCCTGCTCCCCTCCCCCGCCCGCATATCCCCGGCCGGCGCGCGGCTGCCGCACTGCCGCGACCGGCTCGCCGGGCGCCTGGCGGCGTGCGTCGACGGCCGCGGCCTGGTGCCCGCGCCCTGCGGCAGCCGGGTGCTGGAGTCCGCGCTGCTGTTCGCGCTGCTGACCGAGCTGGCGCCCGGCGCGCGGGAGCGCGGCCGGCTCGCGGCCCACCTCACCCGCGCGCTGGAGGGGCCCGGTCTGGATCCGGTACAGACCGCGGCGGCCCGGGCGGTGCTCGGCCGGGCCGTGGCCGGGCAGGCGCACGCCGAGCGGGTGCTGTCCGGTTTCGACCACTTCACGGCCGGGCGCAAGCGGCTGATGTTCCTCACCGTGCTGGCCGAGCTGGGCGCGGCCCGCTACCCGGACGCCCCGCTGGAGGAGTTCGACGCGCGCGGGCAGCAGAGCTGGCTGGTCCTGGAGATGACGGCCCTGAAGGTCATGGCCGCCTACGGCACGGGCCGGCCGGAGGCGGTGACGGCGCGGGACTGGTCGGCGCTCGCGCCCGCGGCCCGGCCCGGCCCGGTGTGGGAGGGCAACTACCTGGCGCGGCTGCTGGGGCTGCTCGCGCTCGCCCGGCACCCCGGCCACCGCGCCGCCGCGGCCGAGGCCGCGGTGCGTACCGCCGGGGAGCTGCGGGCGGACGGCGGGCTGCCGTTCATCACCGGCATGGACGTCTTCGCCACCGCCACGGCGGGCCTCGCGCTGGCCGGCTGCCGGTACGCGGGCGCGCCGCTGGACGCCATGGCCGACGCGCTGGCCGCGGTGCAGCACGCGGACGGCGGCTTCGGGTTCACCCCGGGTGTGGGGCAGAGCGACGTGGACGACACCGCCTACTGCACCGAGTTCCTGCGGGCGGTCGCGGCCCGCCGCCACGCGCGGGCGGTCGAGGCGGCCGAGGACTACCTGGTGCGGCAGGCCAACACGGACGGCGGGTTCCCGACGTTCGCCCGGGGCACGCCCTCGGAGGTGGCGATGACGGCGGCCGCGGTGAACGCGCTGGCGCCCAGCGAGCGCCACCGCCGGGCGGCCGAGGCGGGCCTGCGCTTCCTCACCTCCCGGCGGCGGCCCGCGGGCATGCTCGAACGCAGCTGGAGCCGCAACGCCACCAACGCCGTCTTCCGCGTCACCCTCGCCTGCGACGCCGTGACCGCGGGCGCGCCCGACGACCTGCGGCGTGCCGCGGCCGCGGTCAAGGAGCGGGTCACCGGCTACCTGGCGCGCGCCCAGGCCCGGGACGGCGGCTGGGGCCACGCCCCCGGCGAGGACAGCGACCCGATCAGCACCGCCTACGCGGTCATCGCGCTGAGCCGGGTCCCGGCGCGGTCGGCGATGCTGCGCCGCGCCGTGGAGTACCTGGCCGAGCGGCAGCGGCCGGACGGCGGCTTCACCAGCCGCCCCGACCAGGCCGGGCCGAGGCCGCTGGTGTACGACGTACCGGTGCTCGCGGACGTCTGCGTGCTGATGGCGTTCGCGCACGCGCTGGGGCCGCGGGGCCGCTGACGTCGCGGCCGGGTGCCGGCGCCGGGGTCAGGCCTTGCGCGCGTACCCGAGGTAGGTGACCAGCGGGCGGCCGTCGGGGACCAGCACCATGTCGACGATGGGCGCGATCTCCTCGTCGGTGATCCGGCCGCTCCGCCGCGCGAGGACGGCCTTGACCAGCCGCAGCGGGTTCTTGGGCTTGAAGTCGCAGGTGTCCTCGTTGCGCAGGCCGGCGCGCTCCAGGGCCGCGGCCACCTCGGCCGGGGGGCGCAGCCGCGCGGCCGCGTACCGGCCGGGAGGCATGATGCGGGTGAACGGCAGGGACTGGAAGGCGCCGAGGTAGATCACCCGGGCCAGCGGCGAGCGGTTCACGGTGTCGTAGACCAGCAGGCCGCCGGGCCCCAGCACCCGGGACGCCTCCGCGGCCACCCGGTCGAGGTCCGCGGTGACCTCGAAGGTGTCGGCGACGTAGACGAGGTCGAACGCCTGGTCGTCCAGGCCCAGCCGGTCGGCGGGCGCGGTGTCGTACCGCACGGGCAGGCCCGCGCGCGCGGCCGACTCCCGCGCCATCCGCGTCGCGGTCCCGGACGGGTCGACGCCCGTCACGTCGTACCCCAGGCGGGCCAGGCCCTCGGCCAGCAGCCCGCGGCCGCTGCCGACGACCAGGGCGCTGCCGGACGGGGTGCGGCCCAGGCGTTCCAGCACGCCCGTCAGGTACTCCAGGCGCGTGCTCTGGAAGGTGACGGCCCGGATGTGCCGGCCGTCGACCGCTCCGGGCGTCGTGGAGTCCAGCTCGATCAGCGGTCCGCCGGCCATCGTCGCTCCCTCGCTCGCCCCGCTCGGAGGTGTCTGGCGTGCTTTCGGGCCAACGTAGCAGGCATGGGTTCCCTCAGGGAACTCGGGTAGCCTCCTGGGGTGACCCGCACCCCGCTCGCCGACGTCTCCTGCTCCATCGCGCGCGCGATGGACCTGTTCGCCGACGCCTGGACGGCGCTGATCATGCGTGACGTGCTGTCCGGGGTCGCCCGGTTCGACGACATCGCCCACGACCTGGGCATATCCCGGAAGGTCCTGTCGGCCCGGCTGGCTCGCCTGGTCCAGGAGGGCGTGCTGCGCCGCGAGCGGTACCAGGAGGCCCCGCCGCGCGACCACTACCTGGCCACCGACAAGGGCAGGGAGCTGTACCCGGTGCTGCTCGCGCTGATGAGCTGGGGCGACCGCTGGTACGCCGGCGCGGCCGGCCCCCCGGCCCGGATCCGGCACCTGGCCTGCGGCCAGGACACCGCCGCGGTGCCCGCCTGCGCGCACTGCGGCGAGGTCCTGACCGTGGACAACACCACGCAGCTCCCGGGCCCCGGCGGCCGGACCGGGCCCGGCACGCGCGTACTCGGCCCGCTGCTGGCGGCCCGGGAGCCGGAGGGCGGGCGCGCCTGAGCGCGCGGCCCCGGCGCCCGACCGAGACCGTGCCGGCGGAAACGGGCCGACGAAAACCGTGCCGACGAAAACGGGCCGGCGCCCCGGGGACGCGTGTCCCCGGGGCGCCGGCCGGCGGCGGTCCGGCGCCGTCAGCCGGCCGGTGCCTTCGGCGGCACCGCCGGGACCGGCAGCAGCAGGGCTCCGAAGGCGCCCGCGGGCACCGTGGGGCGTCGCGGCGGCACCGGGCTCAGGCGCACGTAGCCCTCGCCCTGGNACCGTGCCGACGAAAACGGGCCGGCGCCCCGGGGACGCGTGTCCCCGGGGCGCCGGCCGGCGGCGGTCCGGCGCCGTCAGCCGGCCGGTGCCTTCGGCGGCACCGCCGGGACCGGCAGCAGCAGGGCTCCGAAGGCGCCCGCGGGCACCGTGGGGCGTCGCGGCGGCACCGGGCTCAGGCGCACGTAGCCCTCGCCCTGGGCCGGGCGCGGGTCGGCCTCGCCCTTGTTGGGCCACAGCGACATGGCCCGCTCCGCCTGCGCCGTGATGGTCAGCGACGGGTTGACGCCGAGGTTCGCGGAGACCGCGGCGCCGTCGACGACCGAGACGCCCGGGTGGCCCCAGACCCGGTGGTACGGGTCGATCACGCCCTGCTCGGGGTCCTCCCCGATCGGGCAGCCGCCCAGGAAGTGGGCGGTGAGCGGGCGGTTGGTCAGCTCGCCGACGTTCGTACCCGCGAAGCCGTTGATCTCCTCCGCGAGGTGCCGGGCCGCCTCCCAGCCCTCGGGGATGTGCACCGGGTTGGGCGTGCCGTGCCCCTGCTCGGCGGTGAGCAGCCCCTTGCGCAGGCCCTTCTTCCTGACCGAGGTGATCAGGGAGTTGTCGTGGGTCTGCATCACCAGGCCGATGATGGTCCGCTCCGACCACCGGTAGGAGGAGATCGTGCGCAGCACCAGGAACGGGTGGCGCAGGATCTGGCCGAGGGCGCTGAGCCCCTTGGTCAGGCTGCTCCCCTGCCGGTACTGGGGCATGCAGATCATCGCCATGGCGTTGGACTTCTTGCCGTAGCGGACGTTCTCGATGTGCGTGGTGTCGTTGGGGTGGATCGAGGAGGTGATGGCCACGCCGCGCGTGAAGTCCAGCTCCGCGTTCCGGCCGTACTTCTTGCGGAAGCGGCGGGGCCAGGTCGTCACGCCCACCAGCGCCTCGGAGTTGGTGCGGGTGAGCCGGCCGAGCCGGTCGGACAGGCGGGGCAGCCCGCCGGAGTCCTTCATGCCGTGCAGCAGGGTCTGCGTGCCGTACGTGCCGGCCGCGACCACGACCCTGGCGCAGCGCAGCACCGTCCGCTTGCCGCGGCGGCGCTTGTTGGTGGGCACGGTGGTGACCTCGAAGCCGCCGCGCCCGTCCTCGCGGACGCCGGTGACGGTGGTCAGCGGGTGGATGACCGCACCGGCCTGCTCGGCGAGGTAGAGGTAGTTCTGCACCAGGGTGTTCTTGGCGCCGTGCCGGCAGCCGGTCATGCACTCGCCGCACTCGATGCAGGCCCTGCGGGCCGGGCCCGCGCCGCCGAAGTACGGATCGGGCACCTCGGCCCCGGCGGCGGCCTTGGCCGTGCCGTCCGCGTCCTGGCCGTCGCCGAAGAACACGCCGACCGGGGTCATGTGGAAGGTGTCCCCGACGCCCATCTTCTCGGCGGCGGCCTTGAGGTGGACGTCGGCGGGCGTGACGGTCGGGTTGAGCCGCACGCCCAGCATCCGCTTGGCCTGGTCGTAGTAGGGGGCCAGCTCGTCCTGCCAGTCGGTGATGTGCCCCCACTGGCGGTCCTCGAAGAAGGCCGGCGGCGGGACGTAGAGGGTGTTGGCGTAGTTCAGGGACCCGCCGCCCACTCCGGCGCCCGCCAGGATCATGACATCCTTCAGCAGGTGGATGCGCTGAATGCCGTACATCCCCAGGGACGGCGCCCACAGGTAGTCGCGCAGGTTCCACGAGTGCTTGGGCAGCGTGTCGGGGGTGAAGCGGCGGCCCGCCTCCAGCACCCCGACCCGGTAGCCCTTCTCGGTCAGGCGCAGCGCGGACACCGAGCCGCCGAAGCCGGATCCGATGACGATCACGTCGTAGTCGTCGTCGCGCTGGTCCGCGGAGCCGGCGGACCGGCCCTCGGACCCCTTGTTCACGTCGGTCATGCCAGGAGACCTCCTCCGTTAGCCGCGCCCACGGTCGTCGGATGCCTCACCGCTCGTACAGCGCTTCGATCTCGTCCGCGAACGCGGCGGTCACGGCGTGCCGCTTGATCTTCAGCGAGGGAGTGAGCAGCCCATTCTCCTCGGTGAACTCGCCCTCGACAATACGGAACTTGCGGATCGACTCGGCCCGGGAGACCGCCTGGTTGGCGTAGTCGACGGCCTTCTGGACCTCCGCGAGGAGCTCGGGGTCGTTCGTCAGCTCGGAGAACGGCGTGTTGCGCGGCCGCTTGCGCACCGACAGCCAGTGGTCCATGGCGTCGGCCTCCAGCGTGACCAGCGCGGCGATGTAGGAGCGGTTGTCGCCCACCACGATGCACTGGCCGATGGGGGTCTGGCTGGACAGCCGCTCCTCCAGCACGCCCGGCGAGACGTTCTTGCCGCCGGAGGTGACGAGGATGTCCTTCTTGCGCCCGGTGATCTTCAGGTAGCCCTCGTCGTCCAGGCTGCCGAGGTCGCCGGTGGCGAACCAGCCGTCGTCCAGGGCCCGGACCGTCGCCTCGGGGTTGTTCCAGTACGAGCTGAAGACCATGCCGCCCTTGATCAGCACCTCGCCGTCGTCGGCGATGCGCACCGCGGCGCCGGGCACGGGCTGGCCCACGGTGCCGGGGCGGGGCTGGAGCGGCGGGATGAGGGTGGCGGCGGCGGTGGTCTCGGTGAGGCCGTAGCCCTCGTAGATCACGACCTGGCAGGCGTAGAAGAACAGGTTGAGCTCGCGGCCCAGGGCCGAGCCGCCGCTGATCGCGTAGCCGAGCCGGCCGCCCAGCTCCTTGCGGACGCGCCGGTAGACCAGCAGGTTGTACAGGCCCCAGGCCAGCCACAGGCCCAGGCCCGGCCCGCGGCCGGTGCCCAGGAACTTGTCCAGGTGGGCCTGGCCGAACTTGACCGCGATGTTGTGCGCGCGGTCGAAGGAGGAGGCGCGGCCGATCTTCTCGGCGGTGGCCCGCCCGGTGGCGTGGATCTTCTCGAACAGGTACGGCACGCCGATGACGAAGGTGGGCTGGAAGCTCTTCAGCTCCGGCCGCAGCTCGTCCGGCTTGATGCTCGGGCAGTGGCCCAGCTCGATGCGCGCCATCAGGCAGGAGATCTGGATGGTGCGGCCCAGGATGTGCGCCAGCGGCAGGAACAGCAGGGTGGACGCCGTCTGGCCGGTGACCGCCTTGAACACCGGGTGCAGCAGCTCCACGGTGTTGGCCGACTCCTCGTAGAGGTTGCCGTGGGTGAGCACGCAGCCCTTGGGCCGGCCGGTGGTGCCCGAGGTGTAGCAGATGGTGGCAATGGTGTCCGGGCCGAGCCCGGCGCGGCGCTTGGTGACCTCCTCGTCGGACAGGTCGCGGCCCAGCGCGGTCAGCTCGGCGACCGCGCCGGAGTCGATCTGCCACACCCGCGGCGGCTCGGGCAGGGCCGCCGCGGCCGCCTTCGCGGTGTCCGCGTTGTCCGACGTCTCGACCACGAGGTAGCGGGCGCCGGAGTCGGCGAGGATCCACTCGACCTGCTCGGCGGACGACGTGGCGTAGATGGGCACGGTCTGACCGCCCGCCGCCCAGATCGCGAAGTCGAACAGCTGCCACTCGTAGCGGGTGCGGGACATCAGCGCCACCCGGCCGCCGGGCTGGAGCCCGGCGGCGATCAGCCCCTTCGCGACGGCCTGCACCTCGGCGGCGAACGCCGCCGCGGTGACCGGCCGCCACTGGCCCCCCTCCTTGCGCTTGAGGACGACGGCGTCCGGGTCCTCCTGCGCGTTCGTGAAGGGGATGTCGGCGACGCTGCCCGTCGCCGGCGGCGCGAGCGGCCGGGTGCGCGCCTCGCGCACGACGCCGTTCTCGCGGATCACCTCCACGGAGACACGATCGGCGAGATCGCTGTGCTCCTTGGCCTTTTTCATGTCTTTCAAAACGCCCATGTCGGCTCCTGTTCGCGGCTCGCGGGCGAGGTGGGGGGGCGGTCGTGCGTGGGGGGTGGTCAGGCGCTCAGCGTTCGAGGAGCGCGGTCACGCCGAGGCCGCCGGCGGCGCAGATGGAGATCAGGCCGCGCAGCGGGGTGCCCTTGGCGCCGCCGCTCGCGGCCCGCTCGTCCAGGAGCTTCGCCAGCGTCGCGACGATCCGCCCGCCGGTGGCCGCGAACGGGTGGCCGGTGGCCAGGGAGGAGCCGACCACGTTGAGCTTGCCGCGGTCCACGCTGCCCAGCGGTGCGTCCAGGCCCAGCCGGTCCTTGCAGAAGTCCGGGTCCTCCCACGCCGCGAGGGTGGCCAGCACCTGGGAGGCGAACGCCTCGTGGATCTCCACGAAGTCCAGGTCGTCGAAGGTGAGCCCGTGGGCGGCCAGCAGCCTGGGCACCGCGTACGTCGGCGCCATCAGCAGGCCGTCGGGGCCGCCCACGAAGTCCACGCCCGCGGTGCGGGCGTCGGTGAAGTAGGCGAGCACCGGCAGGTTGCGCTCGGCGGCCCACTCCTCGCTGGCCAGCAGCACGGTGGACGCGCCGTCGGTCAGCGGGGTGGAGTTGCCCGCGGTCATGGTGGCGCCCTCGCCCTTGCCGAACACCGGCTTCAGCTTGGCCAGCTTCTCCACGCTGCTGTCCGGGCGCAGGTTCTGGTCGCGCTTGAGGCCGCGGTAGGGGCTGATGAGGTCGTCCAGGAAGCCGCGCTCGTAGGCGGCGGCCAGGCGCTGGTGGCTGGTGGCCGCGAGCTGGTCCTGGGCCTCGCGGGCGACCTGCCACTGCAGGGCGGTCTGCGCGGCGTGCTCGCCCATGGACAGGCCGGTGCGCGGCTCGGCGTTGCGCGGGATGTCCGGGACCAGGTGCTTGGGCCGGATGGCGGTCAGCGCGCCGACCCGCTGGCCGACGGTCTTCTGCCGCCGGGCGTTCAGCAGCACCTTGCGCAGGGTGTCGTTGACGCCGAGCGGGGCGTCGCTGGCGGTGTCGACGCCGCCCGCGATGCCCGAGTCGATCTGGCCGAGCGCGATCTTGTTGGCGACGAGGATCACAGCCTCCAGGCCGGTCCCGCACGCCTGCTGGAGGTCGTAGGCGGGCGTGCGGTGGTCCAGGCCGCTGCCCAGCACGACCTCGCGGGCCAGGTTGAAGTCACGGCTGTGCTTGAGCACCGCGCCCGCGGCGAACTCGCCGAGCACCTGGCCGCCGAGGTCGAAGCGGTCGACCAGACCGGCCAGCGCGGCGGTCAGCATGTCCTGGTTCGAGGCGGTTGCATAGGGACCGTCCGACCTGGCGAACGGGATGCGATTGCCACCGATGATCGCGACGCGACGCCCGGTCGTTGCCATGAAGCCACTCCTTGTGATCCGGAACCACAGTACTTACTCTGACGTAAACTTACTCGCGCGTAAGGAGAAATCAATGGCTGACCGCTACCAAAAGCTGACCACCAGCGGGCCGGGTGCCTTCGTGGCCAAGCGTCTCGGGCTCCCGCAGCCGGAGCCGCTGGTGCGCTTCCGGCCCGGACGGCCGGTGGTTTCCGGCCGCGTGGTGCTCGGCGGCGCGGACGGCGGCCGGGTGGGCAAGACCCTGCGCGCGCTGCTCGACTCCATCGGCGCCGAGGTCGAGACCGACAGCGGCGCCGGCGCCGGCGAGACCGGCACCCGGCCCTCGGTCCTCGTCTTCGACGCTACCGGCATCACCGACAGCGGACAGCTGAGCGCGCTGTACGCGTTCTTCCACCCGCGCATCCGCTCGCTCGCCCCCAACGGCCGGGTCGTGGTCGTGGGCACCCCGCCGGAGCTGGTCAGCGACGTCAGCGAGGCCACCGCCCAGCGCGCGCTGGAGGGCTTCGTACGGTCGGTCGGCAAGGAGCTCAAGCGCGGCGCGACCGCGAACCTGCTGCTGGTGGCGCCGGGTGCGGAGAACGCGGTGGAGTCCGCGGTGCGCTTCGCGATCTCGCCGCGCTCGGCGTACGTCTCCGGCCAGGTGGTGCGGATCGCCGGCGCCAAGAAGGTGCCCGCCCCGGCCGACTGGGAGCGGCCGCTGGACGGCAAGGTGGCCGTGGTCACCGGCGCCTCGCGCGGCATCGGCGCCGTGGTCGCCGAGACGCTGGCCCGGGACGGGGCCCAGGTGGTCGTGCTGGACATCCCGGCCCAGGCCGAGGACCTGCGCCGGGTCGCCGGCCGCATCGACGGCACGGCGCTGGAGCTGGACATCACCGCGGCGGACGCCGCCGACCGGCTCGCCGAGCACCTCAAGGAGCACCACGGCGGCGTGGACGTGGTGGTGCACAACGCCGGCATCACCCGCGACAAGACCCTGGGCCGGATGGACGCCAAGCGCTGGGACTCCGTCCTTGCGGTGAATCTCACATCGGTCGAGCGGCTGACCGCCCGCCTGCTGGAGGGCTCCAGCCCGGTGCTGCGCGACGGCGGCCGGGTGATCGCCACCTCGTCCATCAGCGGTATCGCGGGCAACGTGGGCCAGACCAACTACGCGGCCAGCAAGGCCGGCCTGATCGGCTACGTGCAGAGCCTGGCCCCGGCGGCGTCCGGGCGCGGCATCACCGTCAACGCCATCGCCCCCGGCTTCATCGAGACCCAGATGACGGCGGCCGTGCCGCTGTTCATCCGGGAGGCCGGACGGCGGATGAACAGCATGAAGCAGGGCGGCCAGCCCGTCGACGTGGCCGAGGCGGTGGCCTTCTTCGCCTCCCCCGGCAGCGCGGGCGTCACCGGCCAGGTCCTGCGGGTGTGCGGCCAGTCCCTCCTGGGGGCCTGAGCACCATGGAGACGGAGGAAATCGGTTCCCCGCCCTCGATGGCGAGCCTGTACGTCCGGGCGCTGCTCCCCAAGGGCGGCAGCCGCAAGGACGTACCCCAGCGGCGGCTGGTGCTGCGGGACGTGCCGGCCGACCCGGGCAAGGTCCGGCGGTACGCCAAGGTCTGCGGCTTCCCCGACCGCGAGGTGCTGCCGGTCACCTTCCCGCACGTCGTGGCGTTCCCGCTGCACATGGAGCTGATGGCCCGGAAGGACTTCCCCTTCCCGCTGCTGGGTCTGGTGCACCTCACCAACCGGATCGAGCAGCTGCGGGCGATCGGCACCAAGGAGCGGCTGACCTACCAGGTGTGGAACCACCAGCCGGTGCCGCACCCCAAGGGCACCACGTTCCAGATCGAGGCGGTCGCGGACGAGGCGGGCACGCCGGTGTGGCGGTCGGTGAGCACCTACCTGGTGCGCGGGCGCGGCTCGGGCGAGTCCGCCCCTGAGGAGGCCCTCGACCTCGGCGCGGCCGGGCTCGACGAGCGGTGGAAGGTGCCCGGCTCCATCGGCCGGGACTACGGCGCGGTCTCGGGCGACCGCAACCCGATCCACATGCACCCGCTCACGGCGCGGCTGTTCGGGTTCCCCAAGGCCATCGCGCACGGCATGTGGACCAAGGCGCGCAGCCTGGCGGCGCTGGAGAGCGTCCTGCCGGAGGCGTACGCCGTGGAGATCGGCTTCCGCGCGCCGGTGCTGCTGCCCACCCAGGTGCGCTTCCGCGCCGCGGGCACGGCGGCCCACTGGGACTTCGAGCTGACCAGCGCGAGCTCCGGCCGCGAGCACCTGCGCGGGAAGGTGTCACCGGTGGAGTGACCCCGGCTGCGGGGGCTCCCAGAACTCCCCGGCGAGAACGTTGCGCATGCCGATCCACACCATGTTCATCAGGCGGTGGGCGGTGTGGTCGGGCGACTCGCCGGGGTGCCGCTCCATCCACTCGGTGAGGGAGTCGGCGGCGCCGACCAGGGCCTGGGCCACGAAGTCGGCGTCCTCCTCCTTGAGGCGTACAGGGCCGGTGCCCTCCGAGGCACCGGCCCTGACCAGTCCCGCCACCTCGGCCATCACGGCGCGCCGCGCCTGCGCCAGCTCCGCGGCGATGGCCTCGCTCAGCTCCGACGCCTGCCGGTAGAGCACCACCCAGCCGTCCCGGTGCTGCGAGACGAAGGTGAAGAACGCCGAGACGCCCGCCCACAGCCGCAGCTCGGGCGAGCCGGCCCCGCGGGCGGCGCTCTGGAACCCGGCGACCAGGCGTTCGGCCTCACGGCGCAGGCACGCGACGAACAGGCCCTCCTTGGAGTCGAGGTAGAGGTACACCATCGGCTTGGAGACGCCCGCCAGCTCGGCGATCTCATCCACCGACGCGGCGTGGTAGCCGCGCTTGGAGAAAACCTGCACCGCGACGTCGATGATCTGCTGCTCGCGGACCTTCCGGGGAAGCCGTCGTCTGCGTTTCTCCGTCACCCTTGTCAGCCTACCTACTCCGCCGTAATCTTACCGTGCAGTAAGTCTACTTTCCGGTCAAATAAGGACGAGCGATGGCCCACGGCATCGAGCAGGAACTGGCCGATCTCGACTTCGCGACCGTCTCGCCGCAGGAGTTCGCACAGATCGTCAAGAGGCTGTCCACCCGGCAGATCAACGAGCTGTCCGCCGACACCGAGCTGCGCGAACGCGTGATCACGGAGATCCGCGGACGGATCGAGAAGCAGTTCCGCCCCGACAAGGCCGGCGACCTCGACGCCGTGATCCGCTGGAACATCGGGAACGACGACAACCGGCGGGTCTTCGAGACCCACATCGCGAACGGCACGGTCACGGTCACCGAGGGCCGCTCCGACGCCCGCCCGCGCGTCACCCTCACGCTCGGCGACGCGGAGTTCCTCCAGCTCGTCTCCGGCAACGCCAGCCCGTTCACGCTGTTCATGACCCGCAAGCTGAAGGTGTTCGGCGACGTGGGCCTCGCCTCCGGGCTGACCAAGATCTTCGACATCCCCCGGGCCTGACCCGCGGCGCCCGGCATGCGGGCCGGACGCCGACTCCCCTGTACGGACGGTGAGCTTTCGGTAACCGGTCTTTATTCCGGATGACCCGGACCGGAAACAGGGAATGGCTGAAGTAGTCCTCACGAGCAGTCCCGGGACTCGTCCGAGAGTCCCGGCGGCCCGCCCCGGAGGTCGTCAGCCATGCCTCTCACCCCTGCCCGGGCAGCCCGGCCGCACGGCCGGCCCCGGCGCCGCCCCGCACCCCGCCCCCCGCGTACCGGCCCTCTCCCCCGCCTCGGCCGGGCCTCCCGGCACGCCGCCGGTCCCGCCACGGAGGAGCGGCGGTGACGGCGGACCTGGCGGGCGCCCACTACCCGGTGGCCGTCGTCGGCGGCGGGCAGGCGGGCCTGTCCATGAGCCACTGCCTCCAGCGGCGCGGCGTCGAGCACGTCGTCATCGAGGCGCACCGCGTCGGCCACGAGTGGCGCGAGCGGCGCTGGGACTCCTTCTGCCTGGTCACCCCCAACTGGCAGTGCCGGCTGCCCGGCTTCCCCTACCGCGGCCCCGACCCGCACGGCTTCATGGGCCGCGACGAGATCGTGCGGTACCTGGAGGACTACGCGGCCTCCTTCCGCCCGCCCCTGGTGGAGGGCGTGCGCGTCACCCGGCTGCGCCGCGCCGACGGCGGGGCCTTCCGCCTCACCACGACCGCGGGCGACCTGACCGCCGGGCAGGTCGTGGTGGCCACCGGCCCGTACCACACCCCGGCCGTGCCCCGGATCGCCGAGCGGCTGCCCGGCTCGCTGGTCCAGCTGCACTCCGCCCGGTACCGCAACCCCGACCAGCTGCCCGAGGGCGCGGTGCTCGTCGTCGGCAGCGGCCAGTCCGGCTGCCAGATCGCCGAGGACCTGCACCTCGCGGGCCGCCAGGTGCACCTGGCCGTGGGCAGCGCGCCGCGCGTGGCCCGCTTCTACCGCGGCCGCGACTGCGTGGCCTGGCTGGACGAGATGGGCCACTACGCCCGGCCCATCGACGCCCACCCCGACACCGACGCCGTACGGACCCGGGTCAACCACTACGTCACCGGCCGGGACGGCGGCCGCGACATCGACCTGCGGGCCTTCGCCCGGGACGGCATGCGGCTGTACGGCCACCTCACCGGCGTCGACGGCGGCAGCTGCGCGTTCGCCGACGACCTGGCCGCCTCCCTGGACCACGCCGACGCCGTCGCCGAGGGCATCAAGGACGCCATCGACGCGCACATCGCCGCGCGCGGCCTCGACGCGCCGTACGAGCCGCGCTACACGCCCGTATGGCGGCCGCCGGACGGGCAGCCGCGGACGCTGGACCTCGCCGCGGCCGGCGTCGGGTGCGTCGTCTGGGCCACCGGCTTCGCCCGCGACCACCGCTGGATCGAGGTGCCCGCCTTCGACGGCCGCGGCTACCCCATGCACTGGCGCGGCGCCACCAGCTGCCCCGGCCTGTACTTCCTCGGCCTGCCCTGGCAGTACCGCTGGGGGTCGGGCCGCTTCGAGGCGGTCGGCGACGACGCGGAGTTCCTGGCCGGGCACATCGACGCCGCGCGCCGGCTCGCCGACGTCTGCGGCACGCTGACCGGCGCTCCCCCCGTCCTCGCCGCCGCCCTGCCCGTCGGCTGACCGGCGCCGCCCGCCCGCGGACACCGGGCACCGCCCGCACACGAACGAGGAGGCACCGCGTGGTCTGCGACGCGCACCGGCACCTGGGCGTGCTGCCCGCCCACCCCTTCTACGGCGGCCCGCCCGTCAACCCCGACTCCACCGCCCGCGCCACCGTCAAGCGGCTGCTGGCCGACCTCGACGCCGAGGGCACCGAGCGCGCCCTGGTGCTGCCCAACTACGGGGTCCCCGACCCGGCCGTCGCGTTCTCCTTCAACGAGCTGGTCGTCGAGGCCGCACAGACCGACGACCGGGTCCGCGCCGGGCTGTGGGTCTCCCCGCGCCCGGAGGACGCCGACCGCACCGCCCGCGCCCTCGCGCTCGCCCGCGAGGACGGCGTACGGGCGCTGAAGCTGAGCTTCCTGCTCGGCGGCCGGGCCACCGACCCGGCCTGCCGCCCGCAGCTGGACCGGATCTTCGGCGAGGCCGCGCGCCTGGGCCTGACCGTGCACGTCCACACCTCGCCCGGCGCCGCCTCCGACATCGACGAGGTCGGCCACCTGGTCGACTGGTACGCCGACCGGGTGCCGGTGCACCTGGTGCACTTCGGCGGCGGCATGAGCGGGCACATCAAGCTCGCCGGCGGCCGGTTCTTCGACTGGATCGCGGCCGGCAAGCGCGTCTACACCGACCTGTCCTGGGCCATCGGCTTCGCGCCGTACTGGCTGGCCCGGGAGATCGAGCGCCGCGGCGCCGGCCACGACCGGGTGCTGTTCGCCAGCGACCAGCCGTGGGGCGACTTCGCCGGCGAGCACGCCCGGATGTCCGCCGCCGCCGGCGGCGGCGAACTCGGCGCGCGGGTGTTCCACGAGACCTTCGCCGCGCTCTACGACTGACCGCCCACGCCCCTCCCCCGCCCACGCCCCCGGTCCCCCGACCGCCGACACTCCCAGGGAGACACCATGAGCGACACCGCGGACGCCGCCACCCTCGACGAGACCATCGCGGAGCTGGCGCAGCGCAGCGCCGCCGAGATCCCGCACCCCTCGCTGCCCGAGGGGTCCACCATCTACGGCACCACCAAGGTCTTCCCCGACTACCGCGCGGAGAACGGCGAGAGCTACTTCACCCTCGTGCACGGCATCGCCCACGAGTCGTCCGTCAGCTTCGTGGCTGTCCTGCAGGCCACCCGCGCGCTGCGCAAGGGCTTCGAGGCCGCCGTCTACTTCTACGGCCCCGGCTCCCTCAACTGCCTGGCCACCCGCGGCTTCCCCACCACCGGCAACTCCGCCTTCCCCGGCGAGCACAACATCAACAACCAGCTCAGGACGTTCATCGCCGAGGGCGGCACGGTCTACTGCTGCCGCTTCGGCCTGTCCCTGCACGGCGCGCGCGAGGAGGACCTGATCGAGGGCGTCATCCCCACCCACCCGCTCGACGTGCAGGACGCGCTGATCCACTACGCCCGCAAGGGCGCCATCATCAACTCCACCTACCAGCTGTGAGGGGGCGCGCCGTGAGCGTGGGCACCAACCCCCAGAACGCCGACGCGGACGCGCGCGTGCGCGTCCGCGCCGAGCTGGCCGTGCACGGCGTGCGCACCCCCGCGCCGCTGCGCCGGCCGGACGGGGCGGGACCGAGCGACGACGGCCACTTCGTCCTGGGCGGGCCCGGCGGCGGCGCCGGCGCCGCCCTCCCCGTCAACCCCGCGAGCCCCTACGACGTCCGCGACGGCCGGGTGTGGCGGGGCGGGCAGGACACCGGGCTGACCCTCACGCCCGTACGGCGGCCGCGGTTCTACGACCTGGCCACCGCCGACGGTGTGCCGTACGAGCACATCGCCCGCCTGCACGGCGACGGCGTGCTGGCCACCACCGTCGTGCAGACCTGCGTCCGCTACGCCGAGGCGGACCGCTGCCGCTTCTGCACCGTCGAGGAGTCGCTGCGCGCGGGCGCGACGGTCGCCGCCAAGACCCCGGCGCAGCTTGCGGAGGTGGCCGAGGCCGCGGTCCGGCTCGACGGCGTCCGGCAGATGGTGATGACCACCGGCACCACCTCCGGGCCCGACCGCGGGGCCCGCGCGCTCGCCCGGTCCACGGCCGCCGTCCTGGCGGCCGTGCCCGGGCTGCCCGTGCAGGTGCAGTGCGAGCCGCCCGCCGGCCTCGGCTGGATCGGCGCGCTGCGGGCCGCCGGGGCCACCGCGATCGGCATCCACGTCGAGGCGCTGGACGACGCGGTGCGGCGGCGGTGGATGCCCGGCAAGTCCACCGTGCCGCTGGCCGCGTACGAGGCCGCCTGGGACGAGGCCGTGCGCGTCTTCGGCCGCAACCGGGTGTCGACCTACCTGCTGGTCGGCCTCGGCGAGGACCCCGACGAGCTGATCGCGGGCGCGGGCCGGCTCGTCGACCGCGGCGTCTACCCCTTCGTCGTCCCCTTCCGGCCCATGCGCGGCACGCTCGCCGCGCGCGACGGAGTGCCCGCCCCCGACCCGGAGCTGCTGCGGTACGTCACCGAGGCGGTGGCCGCGAAGCTGCGCGCCGCGGGCATGTCCGGCGCCGACCAGCGGGCGGGCTGCGCGGCGTGCGGCGCGTGCGGCGTGCTGCGCGCAGCGGGCGGGTGAGCGCGGTGCCGGGCCCGCGCGGGCCCCGCGCCGCGGGCCCGGCCGCCGCCCGGGACCCCGCCTCCCCGGGCGACCTGCTCGACCTGCGCGGCGACCACCCCCGCGGCGGCGCGGACGACATCCTGCTGCTGCTCGGCGACCGCGCCACCCTGGACCGGCAGCCGGCCTTCCGCGTCGAGCCGGCCGAGCATCCCGACGCGCTGCGCGCCTACCGGCGGCTGCGGCGGGAGGTGTTCGTGGGCGAGCAGCGGCTGTTCGACGGACACGACCTGGACGACCGCGACAGCGACCCGCGCACCGTGGTGCTGGTCGCCCGCGACCGGTCGGGCGAGGTGGTCGGCGGGGTGCGGCTCGGCCCGGTGGACGACGGGCCCGACCTCGGCTGGTGGGCCGGCGGCCGGCTGGCCGTCGCGCCCGCCGCCCGGCGCCTGGGGGGCCTGGGGCCCGCGCTGGTGCGGGCGGCCTGCGCCCGCGCGGAGGCGGCCGGGGTGCTGCGGTTCGAGGCGGTGGTGCAGGCGCGCGGCGAGCGGATGTTCCGCCGCCTGGGCTGGCTGCCGGTGCGGCCGGAGACGGTCGCCGGGCGGCCGCACGTGGCGATGCGCTGGCCCGTCGGCCGGATCGCCGCGCAGGCGGCGGCCGCCAAGGCGGCGCTCGGACCGCTGCTGGCCGGTCTCGCGCCGGGCGGCGCCGGGTTCGTCGGGGACGACGGCGCGCCGGTGCCCGGCAGCGACCTGGTGGCCGCCTGCGACGCCATCGTGCCGTCCATGGTCGAGCGCGACCCGGAGTGGGCCGGCTGGTGCTCGGTGCTGGTCAACGTCAACGACCTGTCCGCCATGGGCGCCACCCCGGTCGGGCTGCTCGACGCGCTCGGCGCGCGGGACGCCGCGCACGCCGCCCGGGTGCTGGCGGGCCTGCGGCGGGCGGCCGGCGCGTACGGCGCGCCGGTCCTCGGCGGGCACACCCAGCTCGGCGTCCCGGCCGCGCTGGCGGTCACC
>NZ_JAVSCF010000114.1:0-19560 GCF_031932565.1 Streptomyces sp. B1866 | reverse complement strand
GCACTGCGGCGCGTCGTGGGCCGCCGGGGCCTGGAGCGGGCCCGCGCACCGCGCGCACCGCGCGGGCTCCCGGCAGCGCTCGCAGGCCAGCCCGGGCACGTACCCGCGCCGGGGGACCTGGACCAGCACCGGCCCGCGCGTGAGGCCGTCGCGCACGGTCTGCCAGGCGAGGGTGGGCAGCCGGGCGGCGCGCGCGGCCGGGTCGCGGGACGGCTCGCCGTCTGCGGCGGTGCGCACCAGCGGCGCGGCCGCGCGGACCTGCTCGCGGCCGGCCGTCACGGCCCGGGCCCAGCCGTTCTCCAGCAGCTGGGCCGCCTCCACGGTGCGGCCGAGGTCGCCGAGCAGGAAGCCGGTGCGCTCCCGCACGGCGCGCAGCAGCAGCACCTCCCGCACGTGCGGCTGGGGGGCGTGGTCGTCGCAGTGGCTGGTGTTCCCGTCGTCCCAGACCGCCACCAGGCCGAGGTCCGCCACCGGCGCGAACATCGCCGCCCGGGTGCCGACCACCGCCCGTACGGACCCGCGGCGCACGGCGAGCCAGCGGCGGTAGCGCTCCTTGGGCCCGAGGCCGGCGGTGAGCAGGACGTGCCGCCCGGGGCCGGCCAGCGCGGTCAGCGCCGCGTCCACGCGCGCGGCCGACCGCCCGTCGGGCAGCACCGCGAGGGCGCCGCGCCCGGAGGCCAGGGTCGCGGCCACGGCGGCCGCCAGCTCCGCGGGCCAGTGGGGTCCGGGCAGGGCGGTCCACACGGCGCGCGGGGTGCCGCCCTGAGCGAGCGCGTCCAGCAGGGCGCCGCCCGACGCGTAGCGCGACCAGCCGCCGGGCGGGGGCGGCGCGGGCGCGGGCAGCGGCGGCGGGGACGGCTCGGCCTCGGCCTGGGCGCTGCGGGGCGGCACGGCGAGCTGGAGGACGTCGGCGACGGACCCGGCGTACCGGTCGGCGACGGCCCGGCACAGGTCCAGCAGCTCCGGGGAGAGGACCGGCTCGGGCGAGACCACCTGGGCGAGGGCGGCGAGCGGGCCCGCGTAGTCGGACGCGGCGACGCGGTCCACGAGGAACCCGTCGAGCAGCTTTCCGCCCTCCCGGCGCCCGCCGCGCACCCGGCCCGCCCCGGCGCCGAAGCGCACCCGGACCCGCACGCCGGGCCGGGCCTGGTCGTCCAGGTCGGCCGGGACCGCGTAGTCCCACAGCCGGTCGAGGTGGACCGGGCCCTTGTCCACCAGCACCCGCGCGACGGGCAGCCGTTCGGCGAGCGGCGCGCCGCGCCAGGTGCGCGGGCGGGCGCGGGGTGCGGCGCGGACCGCCTCCCGGATGAGCGCGAGCTGCTCGGCCCCGGGCGGGCGCCGCGCCGCGGGCTCCCGCCGGGGTGCCGGCTCGGGCCGGCCGTTCTCGCCGCTCACGCTTCAAGTCTTAGCAGACGGCACCGACAGCGGCCGCAGCCGCGAAGGCCCGGGCCCCCGCGTGAGGGGAGCCCGGGCCTTCGCGGAACGCCTAGCGGCCGACGGCGGCGCGCAGCGCGTCCACGCGGTCGGTGCGCTCCCAGGTGAAGTCCGGCAGCTCCCGGCCGAAGTGCCCGTACGCCGCGGTCTGGGCGTAGATCGGGCGCAGCAGGTCCAGGTCGCGGATGATGGCGGCCGGGCGGAGGTCGAAGACCTCGGAGATGGCCTGCTCGATCTTCTCCGGCTCGACGGTGGCGGTGCCGAAGGTCTCCACGAACAGGCCGACCGGCTCGGCCTTGCCGATCGCGTAGGCGACCTGCACCTCGCAGCGGGTGGCCAGGCCCGCCGCGACCACGTTCTTGGCGACCCAGCGCATCGCGTACGCCGCGGAGCGGTCGACCTTGGAGGGGTCCTTGCCGGAGAAGGCGCCGCCGCCGTGCCGGGCCATGCCGCCGTAGGTGTCGATGATGATCTTGCGGCCGGTCAGGCCCGCGTCGCCCATCGGGCCGCCGATCTCGAACCGCCCGGTGGGGTTGACCAGCAGGCGGTAGTTCTCGGTGTCCAGCTTGATGCCGTCGCCGACCAGCTCGCCCAGCACGTGCTCGACCACGAACTCGCGGATGTCGGGCGCCAGCAGGGACTCCAGGTCGATGTCGGAGGCGTGCTGCGAGGAGACGACGACGGTGTCCAGGCGGACCGGCTTGTTGCCGTCGTACTCGATGGTGACCTGCGTCTTGCCGTCCGGGCGCAGGTAGGGGATGGTGCCGTTCCTGCGGACCTCCGACAGGCGGCGGGACAGCCGGTGCGCGAGGTTGATCGGCAGCGGCATCAGCTCCGGCGTCTCGTCGCACGCGAAGCCGAACATCAGGCCCTGGTCGCCCGCGCCCTGCTGGTCCAGCTCGTCACCCTCCTCACCACCGGCGGCACCCTCGACGCGCTGCTCGTAGGCGGTGTCGACGCCCTGGGCGATGTCCGGGGACTGCGCGCCGATGGACACCGACACGCCGCAGGAGCCGCCGTCGAAGCCCTTCTTCGAGGAGTCGTAGCCGATGTCGAGGATCTTGTTGCGCACGAGCGACGCGATCGGCGCGTACGCCTTGGTGGTGACCTCTCCGGCCACGTGCACCAGACCGGTGGTGATCAGCGTCTCGACGGCCACGCGCGAGGTGGGGTCCTCCTTCAGGAGGGCGTCGAGGATGGTGTCGCTGATCTGGTCGGCGATCTTGTCAGGGTGGCCCTCGGTCACGGACTCCGAGGTGAACAGGCGGCGGGACACATCGCTCCCTGGGGTTGCAGCGGCTGCTGGCTGTCATGGCTGGACCGCTACGGGAGCTGCGCCCGACACGGTTCCTGCGCCAGTTTATCCGGCGCGTCCTCCGCGTGGGGGCACCGTCCCACGAAGCGGGCACGTCATGAGCGGGAACATACCGCTGTCTGAGCGGAAAAACAGCCCCGGCAACGGGATGGCAAGGAAGCCTTCATGCGCGTCCACGCGTATGAAGATCACCGGATCGCGGCCTTCCGGAGCGCACGGCGGACGCCCCGGAGCGGTACGGACCCGGCGCGCACGGGCCGGACCGTACGGACCCGGCCCGTGACGGACCGGCGACCGTACGGGCCGGGCCGGGGTCGCGGCGTCAGCCGAGGCGGGCGGCGACCAGGTCCCACACGGTGTCCGCCAGGGCCTCCTTCGGCCCGTGCGGCACGGCGGTCTCGGTCCCGTCGGCGGCCAGCACCACCGCCTCGTTGGTGTCCTCACCGAAGGTGCGGCGCTCCCCCACCTCGTTGACCACGAGCAGGTCGCAGCCCTTCCGGGCGAGCTTGGCGCGCCCGTTGGCCAGCACGTCGTCGGTCTCCGCGGCGAACCCGACCACGACCTGGCCGGCGCGCGGCCGGTCGGCGCTCACCTCGGCCAGGATGTCCGGGTTGCGCACGAGGGCGACCGGGTCGGGGTCCCGCCCCTCGGCCTTCTTGATCTTCCCCTCGGCGTACCGCGCGGGCCGGAAGTCCGCCACGGCCGCGGCCATCACCAGGGCGTCGGCGTCCGCCGCGGCCTTCAGCACCGCCTCGCGCAGCTGCGCGGCCGTGCCCACCCGCAGCACGTCGACCCCGGCCGGATCGGGCAGCTCGGTGTTGGCCGCGACGAGCGTGACCCGGGCCCCGCGGGCGACGGCCACGCGGGCCAGCGCGTAGCCCTGGCGGCCGGAGGAGCGGTTGCCCAGGAAGCGCACCGGGTCCAGCGGCTCGCGGGTGCCGCCCGCGCTCACCACCACGTGGCGGCCGGCGAGGTCGGCCCGGACCCCGGCCGCGCCGCGGGCCAGCACCCGGCGGCAGACCTCGAAGATCTCGGCCGGGTCCGGCAGCCGGCCCTTGCCGGTGTCGGCGCCGGTGAGCCGGCCCACGGCGGGCTCGACGACGACGCAGCCGCGGCGGCGCAGCGTGGCCACGTTCTCCTGGGTGGCCGGGTGCTCCCACATCTCGGTGTGCATGGCGGGCGCGAAGACGACCGGGCAGCGGGCGGTCAGCAGCGTGTTGGTGAGCAGGTCGTCGGCGAGGCCGTGGGCGGCCCGGGCGAGCGTGTCGGCGGTGGCCGGGGCGACGACGACGAGGTCGGCCGTCTGGCCGATGCGGACGTGCGGCACGTCGTGCACGCTCGCCCAGACCTCGGTGGCCGCGGGCCGGCCGGACAGGGCCGCCCAGGTGGCCTCGCCGACGAAGCGCAGCGCCGACGCGGTGGGCACGACCTGCACCCGGTGCCCGGACTCGGTGAGGCGGCGCAGCAGCTCGCACGCCTTGTAGGCGGCGATGCCGCCGCTGACGCCCAGGACGACCCGCACGGCGCCCTCAGCCGGCTCCACCATCGCTCCTCGCCTCTCCCCGGCTCCTCGTTGCTCTCGGCTCTCAACGCCGCGCCCGCTCCCCGCGCGCCTGCGCGGGCACACAGACGGCCCGGCAGCGGCGCTGCCGGGCCACGGTGTCGGTGCGCGACGGCCCTACTGGGCCTGGCCCTCGACGGCCTCGGACGTCAGCAGGCCCGCGTTGATCTCGCGCAGCGCGATCGACAGCGGCTTCTCGTGGACGTGCGTGTCCACCAGCGGGCCGACGTACTCCAGCAGGCCCTCGCCGAGCTGGGAGTAGTACGCGTTGATCTGGCGCGCGCGCTTGGCGGCGTAGATCACGAGGCTGTACTTGGAGTCCGTGGCTTCGAGCAGCTCATCGATCGGGGGGTTGATGATGCCCTCGGGAGCGGTGATGGAAGAGGACACTCGATGCCTTCCGGTGGGTGGGTGCTTCTGGGCGGCTCCGCCGGTTCGCCCCGGGCCGCGAGGCCCGGCCGGCGGAGTCGTGGTCGTGTCGTGGTCTGTCGGTGCGTCCGCCGCCGTCCTGCTCAGGGCGCGGCGGGCCCTGACGAGGCAGGGGCGGCCCGCGCCGTACGAGCGGGCGGCGCACCGGGGCGAAATCATACAGCTCGCGTCAAGGCTAGCAGCTCGCGCGACACGTCCTCGACGGAGGTGTTGACCAGGGTGTGGTCGAACTCCGGCTCGGCCGCCAGCTCCGTGCGCGCCGCCTCCAGCCGCCGCTGGACGACCTCGGAGGACTCCGTCCCCCGGCCGGTGAGCCGGCGCACCAGCTCCTCCCAGCTCGGCGGCGCGAGGAAGACCAGGCGGGCCTGCGGCATGGACGCGCGCACCAGCCGCGCGCCCTGGAGGTCGATCTCCAGCAGCACGGGCTCGCCCGCCTGGAGCCGGTCGGCGACCGGGCGGCGCGGCGTGCCGTACCGGTGGCCCGCGAACTCGGCCCACTCCAGCAGCTCGCCGTTGGCGACGAGCTTGTCGAACTCCCCGTCGTCCACGAAGAAGTAGTGGACGCCGTCCCGCTCGCCGGGCCGGGGCCGGCGGGTCGTGGCCGAGACCGAGACCCAGACCTCGGGGTGCTCCGCGCGCAGGTGGGCGACGACCGTGCTCTTGCCGACCCCGGAGGGACCGGAGAGCACGGTCAGCCGCGGGCGTACGTGCGGGGACGGGGGGGTGGCCCCCCGGGAGTCTGCTGCCATGCAGCGATTATTCCAGCTTCCCGCGCGGTGCCGGAAACGTCAGCCGGCGGTGCTGCCGAACTCACGCTCCAGCGACGCGATCTGGTTGGAGCCGAGCCCGCGCACGCGCCGGCTCTCGGAGATGCCGAGCCGCTCCATGATCTGCTTGGCGCGGACCTTGCCGACGCCGGGCAGGGACTCCAGCAGGGCGGAGACCTTCATCTTGCCGATGACGTCGTTCTCCTGGCCCTGCTTGATGACCTCGTGCAGAGAGGCGCCGGAGTGCTTGAGCTGATTCTTGACCTTGGCGCGCTCCCGGCGAGCCGCGGCGGCCTTCTCAAGCGCGGCTGCGCGCTGTTCAGGGGTAAGGGGCGGAAGAGCCACGCCTACGTCACCTCGGATGTCGAACTGTCGGATATGGACCGGTGAGGAACCTAGTCGCCCCTCACCTGGGGGAGCAATGCGCAACGCGCTCGCGCACTGGCTCACGTCGGAGAGTAGCGGCCGTTCCCGCTCCAGTCAGCGAGAACAGTCGAAAAGTCCTGGTCAGACTTGCCCGACCAGGACTTTTCACGACAAAATTAATGGCTTATCCGGCCGCGGCACGCACCTGATCGACAAAACGGGTTGCGGCTTCAATCAATCCGGCCGGGTCCGGGCCGTGCCGCAGCACCCCGCGGCTGACGCTGGGGACCACGTCGCGCACCGCCGCGCCGAAGACCTTCGGCAGGTCCGCCGGGGTGGCGCCCTGCGCGCCGATGCCGGGCGCCAGCAGCGGGCCGCCGATGTCCAGGGAGCCGCCCGCGGCCCGCTCCGGGGCCGTGCCGAGTGTGGCGCCCACCACGGCGCCGCAGGAGCCCCACACGCCCGCGCGGGCGGCCTCGGCGTTCTCCGCCCGCAGGTGGGCGAGCACCCCGGCCGCGACGGTCGGGCCGCCCGCGGACACCGCGTGCTGCACCTCGGCGCCCTCCGGGTTGGAGGTCAGGGCCAGCACGAAGACGCCCGCGCCACCCGCGCGGGCGGCGTCCAGGGCCGGGCGCAGCGCGCCGAAGCCGAGGTACGGGCTGAGGGTGACCGCGTCGCAGCGCAGGGGGCCGGCCGGGTCGAGGTAGGCGGCGGCGTACGCGGCCATGGTGGAGCCGATGTCGCCGCGCTTGACGTCCAGCAGCACCAGCGCCCCGGCGGCGCGCGCGTCGGCGACGGCCCGCTCCAGGACGGCGATCCCGCGCGAGCCGAAACGCTCGTAGAAGGCCGACTGGGGCTTGAGGACGGCCGTGGAGCCGGCGAGCGCGTCGACGGCCGTACGGGTGAACCGCTCCAGGCCCGCGACGTCGTCGGCCAGGCCCCACTCGGCGAGCAGCGCGGGGTGCGGGTCGATGCCGACGCACAGCGGCCCGCGGGTGTCCAGGGCGCGGCGCAGGCGGGCGCCGAACGGCTCGGGCGTCGAGGTCACGGGGTTCCTCCGGGTTCGGGCCGGCCGGTGGCGCGGCGGGCGGCCGGGGCGGCGCCCGCCCCGGGGGCGGGGCGGGCGGCGGCGCCGACGGCGTCGGCGAGGGTGGCGTACGGGCTCGCGGCCAGCCGCCGGGCCAGGCCCCGGTTCAGCCGCCGGCACCACAGCGGTCCGTGGTAGATGAAGCCGGTGTAGCCCTGGACGAGGGTGGCGCCGGCCAGGACGCGCTCCCACACGTCGTCGGCGCTCTCCACGCCGCCGACGCCGACGAGCGTGATCCGGTCGCCGACACGCGCGTACAGGCGGCGCAGCACCTCCAGGGAGCGGTCGCGCAGCGGTGGCCCGGACAGGCCGCCGGGGCCGGCCCGGCCGACCGCGCCCGGGTCGGTGTGCGGCAGGTTGCCGCGGGCGACGGTGGTGTTGGTGGCGATGATGCCGTCGAGGCCCAGGTCGACGGCGAGGTCGGCGACCGCGTCCACGTCCGGGTCCGCGAGGTCCGGCGCGATCTTGACCAGCAGCGGCACGCGGCGGCCGCGTACGGTGCGGTCGGCGGCCTGGCGCACGGCGGTCAGCAGCGGGCGCAGCCGGTCGGCGGCCTGGAGGTCGCGCAGCCCGGGAGTGTTGGGCGAGGAGACGTTGACGACGAGGTAGTCGGCGTGTGCGGCGAGTCGCTCGGTCGAGGTCACGTAGTCGGCGACGGCGTCCTCCTCGGGGACGGCCTTGGTCTTGCCGATGTTGACGCCGACGACGGCGGGGAGGGCCGGGGTGCGGGCCGCGAGGCGGGCGGCCACGGCCGCGGAGCCGTCGTTGTTGAAGCCCATGCGGTTGATCAGCGCGCGGTCGGCCGGCAGCCGGAAGAGCCGGGGCCGGGGGTTGCCGGGCTGGGGCCGGGCGGTGACGGTGCCGACCTCGACGTGGCCGAAGCCGAGCATCGTCAGGCCGTCGATCCCGACGGCGTTCTTGTCGAAGCCCGCGGCCAGGCCGAACGGGCCGGGCAGGTGCAGGCCCAGGGCCGTCACGCGCAGGGCCGCCCCGCGCGGGGCGCACACGCGGGCGGTGAGCGCGCGCAGGACGGGCACGCGCGCGGCGAGCCGGATCCAGGCGAAGGCGAGCCGGTGGGCGCG
Organism: Streptomyces sp. B1866; assembly: GCF_031932565.1. Taxonomy (NCBI): domain Bacteria; kingdom Bacillati; phylum Actinomycetota; class Actinomycetes; order Kitasatosporales; family Streptomycetaceae; genus Streptomyces; species Streptomyces sp. B1866. The sequence continues at coordinate 11,519 of NZ_JAVSCF010000114.1, read as the reverse complement.
CTCGGCGTCCATGCGGCGGAAGACGAGGCGGAACAGGAGGGCGTACATGCGTCGGGCTTTNCGCTCGGCGTCCATGCGGCGGAAGACGAGGCGGAACAGGAGGGCGTACATGCGTCGGGCTTTCTGGCGGGGGTTCGCGGGAGGGCCGGGGGCGGTCGGCGGCGCGGGCGGGTGCGCCCGCGCCGCCGGCCGGGCTACTCCTCGCGCGCGGCGGCCAGGAACCGGGCGTGCTCCTGGAGGGAGAGCACCCCGACCTCGCCGCGGCCGGACGCCTCGATGCCCTGGACGGCGGCGGCCAGGGCCTGGACGGTGGTCAGGCAGGGCACGCCGCGGGCGACGGCCGCGGTGCGGATGTCGTAGCCGTCCAGGCGGCTGCCGGTGCCGTAGGGCGTGTTGACGATGAGGTCGACGTGCCCGTCGTGGATGAGCTGGACGATGGTCGGCTCGCCGTCCGGTCCCTCGCCCTCGCTGTGCTTGCGTACGACGGTGGCGGTGATGCCGTTGCGGCGCAGTACCTCGGCGGTGCCGGAGGTGGCCAGCAGCTCGAAGCCCATGGCGACCAGTTCGCGGGCCGGGAAGATCATCGAGCGCTTGTCGCGGTTGGCGACGGACACGAACGCGCGGCCCTTGGTGGGCAGCGCGCCGTACGCGCCGGCCTGGGACTTGGCGTAGGCGGTGCCGAAGACGGAGTCGATGCCCATGACCTCGCCGGTGGAGCGCATCTCCGGGCCCAGGACGGTGTCCACGGTCCGCCCCGCGGGGTCGCGGAAGCGGCTGAAGGGCATGACCGCCTCCTTGACGGAGATCGGCGCGTCCAGCGGGAGGGTGCCGCCGTCGCCGCGTGCGGGCAGCAGGCCCTCGGCGCGCAGTTCGGCGATGGTGGCGCCCAGCGAGATGCGGGCGGCGGCCTTGGCCAGCGGCACGGCGGTGGCCTTGGAGGTGAACGGGACGGTGCGGGAGGCGCGGGGGTTGGCCTCCAGCACGTACAGGATGTCCCCGGCGAGGGCGAACTGGATGTTGATCAGGCCGCGTACGCCGACGCCGCGGGCGATGGCCTCGGTGGAGGCCCGCAGCCGCTTGATGTCGTGCCCGCCGAGGGTGATGGGCGGCAGCGCGCAGGCGGAGTCGCCGGAGTGGATGCCGGCTTCCTCGATGTGCTCCATGACGCCGCCGAGGTACAGCTCGTGGCCGTCGTAGAGGGCGTCGACGTCGATCTCGACGGCGTCGTCGAGGAAGCGGTCGATGAGCACGGGGTGCTCGGCGATCAGGCCGGCGTGCCGCTGGAGGTAGGCGGCGAGTGAGGGCTCGTCGTAGACGATCTCCATGCCGCGCCCGCCGAGCACGTAGCTGGGGCGGACCATGACGGGGTAGCCGATCTCGGCGGCGATGCCCTGAGCCTGGTCGAAGGAGAAGGCGGTGCCGTACTTCGGCGCCGGCAGCCCGGCCTCGGCCAGCACCCGGCCGAAGGCGCCGCGCTCCTCGGCGAGGTGGATGGCCTCGGGCGAGGTGCCCGCGACGGGCACGCCGTTGTCCTTCAGGGCCTGGGCCAGGCCCAGCGGGGTCTGGCCGCCGAGCTGGACGATGACACCCGCGACGGGGCCGGCCTGGGTCTCGGCGTGCACGACCTCCAGCACGTCCTCCAGGGTCAGCGGCTCGAAGTAGAGCCGGTCGGAGGTGTCGTAGTCGGTGGAGACGGTCTCGGGGTTGCAGTTGACCATGACGGTCTCGTAGCCCGCGTCGTGCAGTGCGAAGGAGGCGTGCACGCAGGAGTAGTCGAACTCGATGCCCTGGCCGATGCGGTTGGGCCCGGAGCCGAGGATGATCACGGCCGGTTTGGTGCGGGGCGCGACCTCGCTCTCCTCGTCGTAGGAGGAGTAGAAGTACGGCGTGCGGGCGGCGAACTCGGCGGCGCAGGTGTCGACGGTCTTGTAGACCGGCCGTACGCCCAGGGCGTGCCGCACCTGGCGCACGACCTCCTCGCGCAGGCCCCGGATGCCGGCGATCTGGGCGTCGGAGAAGCCGTGCCGCTTGGCCTCGTACAGCAGCTCGGGGCCGAGCTGCTCGGCGGCGGCCAGCTCGTCGGCGGTCTCCTTGAGCAGGAAGAGCTGGTCGATGAACCAGGGGTCGATCTTCGTCGCCTCGAAGACCTCCGCGGGGGTGGCGCCGGCGCGGATCGCGTCCATGACGGTGTTGATCCGGCCGTCGGTGGGCACGGCCGCGCGGACCAGCAGGTCCTCCTTGGCGCCCAGCTCGCGCGGGTCGCCGGCGAAGGAGAACTGGCTGCCCTTCTTCTCCAGGGAGCGCAGCGCCTTCTGGAGGGCCTCGGTGAAGTTGCGGCCGACGGCCATGGCCTCGCCGACGGACTTCATGGTGGTGGTCAGCCGGGCGTCGGCGGCCGGGAACTTCTCGAACGCGAAGCGCGGCACCTTCACGACCACGTAGTCGAGCGTGGGCTCGAAGGAGGCCGGGGTCTGCTCGGTGATGTCGTTGGGGATCTCGTCCAGGGTGTAGCCGACGGCGAGCCGCGCGGCGATCTTGGCGATGGGGAAGCCGGTGGCCTTGGACGCGAGCGCCGAGGAGCGGGAGACGCGCGGGTTCATCTCGATGACGATGACCCGGCCGTCCTCGGGGTTGACGGCGAACTGGATGTTGCAGCCGCCGGTGTCGACGCCGACCTCGCGGATGACGGCGATGCCGATGTCGCGCAGGATCTGGTACTCGCGGTCGGTGAGCGTCATCGCCGGGGCCACGGTGATCGAGTCGCCGGTGTGCACGCCCATCGGGTCGAGGTTCTCGATGGAGCAGACGACCACGACGTTGTCGTTGCGGTCGCGCATCAGCTCCAGCTCGTACTCCTTCCAGCCGAGGATGGACTCCTCCAGCAGCACCTCGGTGGTGGGCGACAGGGCCAGGCCCTGGCCGGCGATGCGGCGCAGCTCCTCCTCGTCGTGGGCGAAGCCGGAGCCGGCGCCGCCCATGGTGAAGGACGGGCGGACCACGACCGGGTAGCCGCCGAGTTCGTCGACGCCGGCCAGCACCTCCTCCATCGAGTGGCAGATGACCGAGCGGGCGGACTCGCCGTGCCCGATCCGGGCGGCCACGGCGGCGACGACGTCCTTGAACCGGTCGCGGTCCTCGCCCTTGTGGATGGCCTCGACGTTGGCGCCGATCAGCTCCACGCCGTAGCGCTGGAGGGTGCCCGCCTCGTGCAGGGCGATGGCGGTGTTGAGCGCGGTCTGGCCGCCGAGGGTGGGCAGCAGCGCGTCGGGCCGCTCCTTGGCGATGATCTTCTCGACGAAGTCCGGGGTGATCGGCTCGACGTAGGTGGCGTCGGCGACCTCCGGGTCGGTCATGATCGTGGCCGGGTTGGAGTTGACCAGGACCACCCGCAGGCCCTCGGCCTTCAGGACACGGCAGGCCTGGGTGCCGGAGTAGTCGAACTCGGCGGCCTGGCCGATGACGATCGGCCCGGAGCCGATGACCAGAACGGACTGGATGTCGGTGCGTTTAGGCACGCCGGTCCTCCATCAGGGAGACGAAGCGGTCGAACAGGTACGCGGCGTCGTGCGGCCCCGCGGCGGCCTCGGGGTGGTACTGGACGCTGAAGGCGGGGCGGTCGAGCAGCCGCAGCCCCTCGACCACGTTGTCGTTGAGGCAGACGTGGGAGACCTCGGCCCGGCCGTAGGGGGTGTCGGAGATCCGGTCCAGGGGGGCGTCGACGGCGAAGCCGTGGTTGTGCGCGGTGACCTCGACCTTGCCGGTGGCCAGGTCCTTCACCGGCTGGTTGATGCCGCGGTGGCCGTACTTGAGCTTGTACGTGCCGAAGCCCAGCGCACGGCCGAGGATCTGGTTGCCGAAGCAGATGCCGAACAGCGGGGTGCCCCGCTCCAGCACGGCCCGCATCACCGCGACCGGGTGGTCGGCGGTGGCCGGGTCGCCGGGCCCGTTGGAGAAGAACACGCCGTCCGGCCCGGCCGCGTACACCTCCTCCACGGTCGCGGTGGCGGGCAGCACGTGCACCTCGATGCCCCGCTCGGCCATCCGGTGCGGCGTCATCCCCTTGATGCCCAGGTCCACCGCGGCGACGGTGAACCGCCTGGGCCCGATGGCCGGGACGACGTACGGCTCGCTGGTGGCGACCTCGGCGCACAGGTCGGCGCCCGCCATCGGCGGCGCCTGGCGGACCCTGGCCAGCAGCGCGGCCTCGTCGTCGATCGCGTCGCCGGAGAAGATGCCCACCCGCATGGCGCCGCGCTCGCGCAGGTGGCGGGTGAGCGCGCGGGTGTCGACGCCGCAGATGCCGACGACGCCCTGAGCGGTCAGCTCCTCGTCCAGGGAGCGCACGGAGCGCCAGTTGGACGGGACGCGGGCGGGATCGCGCACCACGTAGCCGGCCACCCAGACGCGCCGGGACTCCGGGTCCTCGTCGTTGACGCCGGTGTTGCCGACGTGCGGCGCGGTCATCACCACGACCTGCCGGTGGTAGGACGGGTCGGTCAGGGTCTCCTGGTAGCCGGTCATACCGGTGGAGAACACGGCCTCGCCCAGGGTCTGCCCCACCGCACCGTAGGCGCGGCCGCGGAAGGTGCGGCCGTCCTCCAGGACGAGCACGGCGGGGGCCTTGGCGCGGCCGGGGACTGCGGCGGGGGTCATCAGGCGCCTTCCTGGGTCGGGGCTGGGGTCGGGGGCGGGGGGGGTGGCGGCCGTACGGCGGGGCCGGGGGGCGCGGGTCACGTCAGCCTCCCGTCGGCGACGGTGGCCCGGCCGCGCAGGAAGGTGTGGGTGACCCGGCCGGGCAGCTCGCGGCCGGCGTAGGGGGTGTTGCGGCTGCGGGAGGCGAAGCGGGCCGGGTCCACCGCGGCGCGGTGGGCGGGGTCGACCAGGGTGAGGTTGGCCGGCTCGCCGGGCGCGACCGGGCGGCCGTGGCCGGACAGGCGGCCGATGACGGAGGGGCGCACGGACATCCGGTCGGCGACGCCCGCCCAGTCCAGCAGGCCGGTGTCGACCATGGTGTGCTGGACGACGGACAGCGCGGTCTCCAGGCCGACCATGCCCATGGCCGCGGCGCCCCACTCGCAGTCCTTGTCCTCGTGCGGGTGGGGGGCGTGGTCGGTGGCCACGCAGTCGATGGTGCCGTCGGCGAGCGCCTGGCGCAGGGCGAGCACGTCGGCCTCGGTGCGCAGCGGCGGGTTGACCTTGTAGACCGGGTCGTAGGAGCGCACGAGTTCGTCGGTGAGCAGCAGGTGGTGCGGGGTGACCTCGGCGGTGACGTCCCAGCCCTTGGACTTGGCCCAGCGGACGATCTCCACCGAGCCGGCGGTGGACAGGTGGCAGATGTGCACGCGGGAGCCGACGTGCGCGGCGAGCAGCACGTCCCGGGCGATGATCGACTCCTCGGCGACGGCGGGCCAGCCGGCCAGGCCCAGCTCGGCGGAGACGGCGCCCTCGTTCATCTGGGCGCCCTCGGTCAGCCGCGGCTCCTGGGCGTGCTGGGCGATGACGCCGTCGAAGGCCTTCACGTACTCCAGCGCGCGGCGCATGATCACCGCGTCGTCCACGCACTTGCCGTCGTCGGAGAAGACCCGCACGCCGGCCGCGGACTCGTGCATGGCGCCCAGCTCGGCGAGCTTCTGCCCCTCCAGGCCGACGGTCACCGCGCCCACCGGCCGCACGTCGCAGTATCCGTGGGCGCGGCCGAGCCGCCAGACCTGCTCCACCACGCCCGCGGTGTCCGCGACGGGGAAGGTGTTGGCCATGGCGTGCACGGCGGTGAAGCCGCCGAGGGCCGCGGCGCGGGTGCCGGTGAGGACGGTCTCGGAGTCCTCCCGGCCGGGTTCGCGCAGGTGGGTGTGCAGGTCCACCAGGCCGGGCAGCAGGACCTGGCCGGCCGCGTCGATCACGGCGGCGCCGTCGGCGGGCAGGTCCGCGCCGACCGCGGCGACGGTCTCGCCCTCGATGAGGACGTCGCGCGGCTCGCCGCCGAGGAGACGCGCGCCGCGCAGCAGGGTCCTGCCGCCGGGCTGGCTGGTGCTGTCGGTCACGGGTGGCTCCTCGGGGCGGGGGGTTGCGGGGGCTGGGGCGGGTTCACTGGGGACGGGCGGGGGCGGCCGCGGGGCCGTTGCCGCCCAGCAGCAGGTACAGCACGGCCATGCGGACGCTGACGCCGCCGGCGACCTGCTCGACGGCGGTGCAGCGCGGCGAGTCGGCGACCTCGGCGGTGATCTCCATGCCGCGGTTCATCGGCCCGGGGTGCATGACGATGGCGTGCTCGGGCATGCGGGCCATCCGCTCGCCGTTCAGGCCGTACCGGCGCGCGTATTCGCGCTCGGTGGGGAAGTAGGCGGCGTGCATGCGCTCGCGCTGGACGCGCAGCATCATCACCGCGTCGGACTTGCCAATGACCGCGTCGAGGTCGTAGCCGGTCTCGCACGGCCAGCGCGCCACGCCCAGCGGCATCAGGGTGGGCGGGGCGACGAGCGTGACCTCGGCGCCGAGGGTGCTCAGCAGGTGGACGCCCGACCGGGCCACGCGGCTGTGCAGGATGTCGCCGACGATCGTCACGCGGCGGCCGGCGAGGTCCTGGCCGGGGCCGCCGCCGAGGCGGCGGCGGATGGTGAAGGCGTCCAGGAGGGCCTGGGTGGGGTGCTCGTGCGTGCCGTCGCCCGCGTTGACGACCGAGCCGCCGATCCAGCCGGAGGTGGCCAGCCGGTGCGGCGCGCCGGAGTCGTGGTGCCGGATGACGACGGCGTCGGCGCCCATCGCCTCCAGGGTGAGCGCGGTGTCCTTCAGGGACTCGCCCTTGGACACCGACGAGCCCTTCGCCGAGAAGTTGATCACATCGGCGGACAGCCGCTTGGCGGCGGCCTCGAAGGAGATGCGGGTGCGGGTGGAGTCCTCGAAGAACAGGTTCACGACGGTGCGGCCGCGCAGGGTCGGCAGCTTCTTGATCGGCCGGTCCGCGACCCGGTCCAGCTCCTCGGCGGTGTCGAGGATCAGCACGGCGTCGTCGCGTGTGAGGTCGGCGGCCGAGATGAGGTGGCGCTTCATCCGGTTGCTCCGTTGGTTTCGATCGGCATGACGGGTATGTCCGGCAGGTTGGCGCACGCGGCCCGGGGCCCGGGCGGACGCCGGGCGGCGGGCCGTGCGGGATGCGCTAGCGCTCGCCTGCCGGGGCGGCGGGCCGCACGCCGAGGAGCACGCTGTCGCGCCCGTCCTCCTCGGTGAGCTGGACCCGGACCGTCTCCCGCAGCGACGTGGGGAGGTTCTTGCCGACGTAGTCGGCGCGGATCGGCAGTTCGCGGTGGCCCCGGTCGACCAGCACCGCGAGCTGCACGGCGCGCGGGCGGCCGATGTCGCCCAGGGCGTCCAGGGCGGCGCGGATCGTGCGGCCGGAGAAGAGCACGTCGTCCACGAGCACCACCAGCCGGCCCTCGACGCCCTCGGCCGGGATCTCGGTGCGCGCGAGCGCGCGGGCCGGACGCAGTCGCAAATCGTCGCGGTACATGGTGATGTCGAGAGAGCCCACTGGGACCTTACGCCCGGTGATCTCGTCCAGCTTGGCGGCCAGCCGGCGGGCCAGGAAGACGCCCCGGGTGGGAATGCCGAGAAGCACCACGTCGTCGGCGCCCTTGGCGCGCTCGACGATCTCGTGGGCGATACGGGTCAGGACCCGCGCGATGTCCGGTGCTTCGAGCACCGAGCGCGCGGCCGTGGAAGTGTTCGCGTCCATAAGGGAGCGGACCTCCTTCTCCGCCTCACGGGACGGACGTTAAAGGACGTCGGAATGCGCCATTCACCCTACCAGGGCCCGCTGGGACGCACGGCGGCGGCCCGGCGGAAACCCCCTCCCGCTCCGTTCGGCTTGACGAATGGAGATTACGCTGCGTAACCTCACAGTGAGTAACAGCCACGCGGCGGAGCCGCATGATTGATACCAAGTCCGGGGAGCCTTATGTCCAGCGAATACGCCAAACAGCTCGGGGCCAAGCTCCGCGCCATCCGCACCCAGCAGGGCCTCTCCCTCCACGGCGTCGAGGAGAAGTCCCAGGGCCGCTGGAAGGCCGTGGTGGTCGGTTCCTACGAGCGCGGCGACCGCGCCGTGACCGTGCAGCGCCTGGCCGAGCTGGCCGACTTCTACGGCGTCCCGGTGCAGGAGCTGCTGCCGGGCACCAGCCCGGCCGGTGCGGCCGAGCCGCCGCCGAAGCTGGTGCTCGACCTTGAGCGGCTGGCCCACGTGCCGGTCGAGAAGGCGGGGCCGCTCCAGCGGTACGCCGCGACGATCCAGAGCCAGCGCGGCGACTACAACGGCAAGGTGCTGTCCATCCGGCAGGACGACCTGCGCACTCTCGCCGTGATCTACGACCAGTCGCCCTCGGTTCTGACCGAGCAGCTCATCAGCTGGGGCGTGCTGGGTGCGGACGCGCGCCGCGCGGTCCAGCACGAGGACGTCTGACCGGTCTGACCGGTCTGATCGGGCTGTCCGATCGGGCCGCGCGGCGGCCGCCGACCGGCGCCGCGGCCGCCCCAAACCCGGCGGGGCGGCCGCGCCCGGCCGCCCCGCCGCTCCGGGCCTCTACCGCCCGCCGTCCACCGGGCGGGGGCCGCCGGCCGCGGGCTGCCCGTCGCGGCGCAGGCTGGGCTTGATCTCCTGGAAGCGGCCCAGCAGGCCGTTGACGAAGGACGGCGACTCGTCGGTGGAGAACTCCCTGGCGAGCTGCACCGCCTCGTCGATCGCCACCGCGTCCGGCGTCTCGTCCTCCCACACCAGCTCGTAGGCGGCCAGGCGCAGGATGTTCCGGTCCACCACCGGCATCCGGTCCAGCGCCCAGCCCACCGCGTAGGTGGAGATCAGCTCGTCGATGCGCTCGGCGTACTGGTCGTATCCCTCCACCAGCCGCGCGGTGTAGGCGTTGACGGGAGGCTGCCGGTCGTCGGTCTGCGCGTGGCGTATCCAGTCCGCGAGGACCGTCCGCACTCCGGCACCGCGCTGGTCGGCCTCGAAGAGGATCTGAAAGGCACGCTTGCGGGCCTTGTTGCGGGCGGCCACGGTCAGCTGTTCACCCGGCCGAGGTAGTCACCCGAGCGGGTGTCCACCTTGATCTTCTCGCCCGTGGTGATGAACAGCGGGACGCCGATCTCGTACCCGGTCTCCAGCCTGGCGGGCTTGGTGCCGCCGGTGGACCGGTCGCCCTGCACGCCGGGCTCGGTGTACTCCACCACCAGCTCGACGGCCGTCGGCAGCTCCACGTACAGCGGGTTGCCCTCGTACATGGCCACCACCGCCTCGAAGCCCTCCAGCAGGTACCGGGCGGCGTCGCCGACGACCTCGGGCGTGACGTAGATCTGGTCGTAGGTGTCCATGTCCATGAACACGAAGCTCTCGCCGTCCTTGTACGAGAACTGCATGCCGCGCTTGTCGACGTTGGCCGTCTCCACCTTCACCCCGGCGTTGAAGGTCTTGTCGACCACCTTGCCCGAGAGCACGTTCTTCAGCTTGGTGCGGACGAAGGCCGGGCCCTTGCCGGGCTTGACGTGCTGGAACTCGACGACGGACCACAGCTGGTCGCCGTCGAGCTTCAGCACGAGGCCGTTCTTGAGGTCGTTCGTGGTGGCCACGGTGTTCGGATTCTCCTGGACTGCCGCTGGTGAGACCGGTGAACGCCCGCGCCGGGCCGGTGACGGCTCACAGCGCGAGGAGCTCCTTGGTCGTGATGGTGAGGAGCTCTGGCCCCCCGTCCGCCTGCGGGCGGACGACGAGCGTGTCGTCGATGCGGACACCGCCCCGGCCCGGGATGTGGACCCCCGGCTCGACGGTGACCGGCACACAAGCGTCCAGTTTACCCATGGCCGAGGGTGTCAACCGAGGGTCTTCGTCTATTTCGAGTCCCACGCCGTGTCCCATGCCCGGCCCCGCCCCGTCGCCGTATCCGGCCGCGTCCAGCACGTGCCGCGCCGCCCGGTCCACGTCCCGGCAGGCCCGGCCCGGGGACAGCGCCTCCCGGCCGGCCCGCTGCGCGGCGAAGACGACGTCGTACAGCTCGATCTGCCAGTCGGCGGGCGAGGTGCCGATGACGAACGTCCGGCCCACCTCGCAGCGGTAGCCCTGGTAGTCGGCGCCCAGGCAGATGCTCAGGAAGTCGCCCTCCTCCACGCGCCGGTCGGTGGGCGTGTGCACGGCCCGGCCCGCGTGCGGGCCGGCGGCGACGATGGTGGGGAAGGCCGAGCCGTCCGCGCCGTGGTCGACCAGGCGGCGCTCCAGCTCCAGTGCCAGGTGCCGCTCGGTGCGGCCGACCAGGATCGACTCCAGCAGCTCCCCGAGCGCCTGGTCGGCGATCTCGGCGGCGATACGCAGGCAGGCGATCTCCTGCTCGTCCTTGACCAGGCGGGCCTGCTCCACGGCCCGGCCCAGGTCGGCCAGGCGCAGCCCGGGGGCGGCGGCGCGCAGCGCGCGGTGCCGGGTCACCGTCAGGTGGTGCTCCTCCACGGCGAGCGCCCCGGCGCCGTCCGCGGCGGCCAGGTCGGCGGCGGTCGCGGCCGGGTCGGCCGCGGGGTCGGGCAGCAGCAGCACCCGCAGCCCCTCGGGCAGCGGCCCGCTCCCGGGATCCCAGGCGGGCGTCGGGGCGGCCACCAGCACGTCCTGGACCGGCCCGAGGAGCAGGGCGGAGCGGGCGGGCGCGACGCCGCACAGGTAGCGCACGTTCGCGGGGCGGCTCACCAGCGCGGCCTCGGCGCCCGCCGCCGCGGTCTGCTCGCGCAGCCGCGCACGGCGGGGCGCGTACACCTCGGACATGCCTCCGAGCGTACGGACCGGCGGGCTCCGCGTCCGGTCGGGGGGGCCGGATGGGCGGTACGGCCGCCGCCCGCTACCAGCTGGGCGGGCTGGCCAGGCTGCGCGCGACGACCTCGTCGAGCAGGCGGGCGGTGGTCTTCACGTCGTACGCGGAGTTGTCGATGATCGGCAGGCCGGAGCCGTACCAGCCGGCCATCCGGCCGTGGATGCGCGCCACCTCCTCGTCGCTGAGCCGGCGGTTGCCGGTGCGGGCGGCGTTGCGCTCCAGCACCACCTCCAGGCCGGGCAGGACGACGACGGGTAGCAGGCCGGGGCCGACGTGCCGCTTCCAGCCGCCGAGGCCGACGGCCGGGCGGTCGGGGAAGACGGCGTCGTCGAGGATGCACGATATGCCGTTGGCCAGGAAGTTGCGGGCGGCGAACCCGCAGGTGCGGCGGGCGAGGCGGTACTGGGCCTCGGAGTGCTCGTTCCACCCGGACTGGGGATTGGCGTAGCCGGACCTGACCCACTCGCGGACGTCGTCCAGGCTGATGTGCGCGGTCGGCACCTGCCGCCGGTCGGCCCAGTACCGGGCGAGCGTCGTCTTGCCGGCGCCCGCCGGGCCGATGAGCAGCACGGCCACCGCCGCCCGGGACGCGTCGGCCACGGCCGGGCCGGGCGGCAGCGGCACCGGGCCCGCGGGCGGCAGGTGCAGGTGGCCGGTGGCGGCCGGGTCGCCGGGCGGCGCGGG